>NZ_JBHSQJ010000055.1:0-69858 GCF_042658505.1 Streptacidiphilus monticola
CTCTGGCGGCCGCGCCGCCGAAGGGGCCGCGCCGCCGCGAGGGGGCTGCGCCCCCGGAAGGCGCTGCAGCCGCAGGTCAGCGCACGGGGTAACCGGCGTCCTTCAGGCTGGCCTTGACGGCGGGGATCGTCAGATCCCCGAAGTGGAACACGCTCGCCGCCAGCACCGCGTCCGCGCCCGCGCCAACCGCGGGGGGGAAGTCCTCCAGCCGGCCCGCGCCGCCGCTCGCGATGACGGGGATGGAGACGGCCTGGCGCACCGCGCGGATCATGTCCAGGTCGTAGCCGTCCTTCGTGCCGTCCGCGTCCATCGAGTTGAGCAGGATCTCGCCCGCGCCCAGCGCCGCCGCCTGCTCGGCCCAGAGGACCGCGTCCAGGCCGGTGCCCTTGCGCCCGCCGTGCGTGGTGACCTCGAAGCCGGAGTCCGTGCCCACCGCGCGCCGGGCGTCGACGGAGAGCACGAGCACCTGCCGGCCGAAGCGCTCCGCGATCTCCTCGATCAACCGGGGCCTGGCGATCGCGGCGGTGTTGACGCCGACCTTGTCCGCCCCGGCCCGCAGCAGCCGGTCCACGTCCTCCACCGTGCGGACTCCCCCGCCGACCGTCAGCGGGATGAAGACCTGCTCGGCCGTGCGCCGCACCACGTCGTAGGTGGTCTCCCGGTCCCCCGAGGACGCCGTGATGTCCAGGAACGTCAACTCGTCGGCGCCCTGGGCGTCGTAGAGCTTGGCGAGCTCCACCGGGTCCCCGGCGTCGCGCAGGTTCTGGAAGTTGACGCCCTTGACGACCCGCCCGGCGTCCACGTCCAGGCAGGGGATCACGCGCACGGCGAGGGTCATTCGGGGTACTCCAAACCTTTCCGGTAGGCGTCGATCTCCACGGACACCGACATCCGCGAGTCGATCAGCGCATTGATCACGACCATGGTGCTGGCCGGTCGGACCTCGCCGAAGAGGTCCAGATGGGCCCGCCCCACCTCCTCGGTGTCGCGGGCGTGGGTCACGTACATCCGGGTCCGCACGACGTCCTTCGCCGTGAGGCCGAAGCGGGAGATGGCGTCCAGCGCCACGCCGAACGCGGCGACGGTCTGGTCGTAGGGGGAGCCCTCGAAGCGGACCGAGCCGTCGTCCCATGCCGTGCAGCCGGAGACGAAGACGAAGTCCCCTATGGCCACCGCCCGGGAGAACCCGAACTGCTCCTCGTAGGGGCTGTATCCGCCGACCTGCCGCCGGTCGTCCGCCATCCGCCATCTCCTGTCACATCGTCAGGACACTTCCGACAGTGCCTCTTCGAGCGTGAACGCCTGTGCGTAGAGGGCCTTGCCCACAATCGCCCCCTCCACACCCAGCGGCACCAGCGTGGCGATGTCGCGCAGGTCCTGGAGCGAGGACACGCCGCCGGAGGCGACGACCGCCCGGTCGGTGGCGGCGCAGACGTTGCGCAGCAGCTGCAGGTTGGGGCCGGACAGCGTGCCGTCCTTGTCCACGTCGGTCACGACGTAGCGGGCGCAGCCCTCGGCGTCCAGCCGGGCGAGGGCCTCGTAGAGGTCGCCGCCCTCGCTGGTCCAGCCGCGCCCACGAAGCGTGGTGCCGACGACGTCCAGGCCGACCGCGATCTTGTCGCCGTGCTCGGCGATGACCTTGGCGACCCACTCCGGGGACTCCAGGGCGGCGGTGCCCAGGTTGACCCGGGCGCAGCCGGTGGCGAGCGCGGCGGCCAGCGAGGCGTCGTCGCGGATGCCGCCCGAGAGCTCGACCTTGACGTCCAGCCGGCCGGTGACTTCGGCGAGCAGCTCGCGGTTGTCGCCGGTGCCGAAGGCGGCGTCGAGGTCGACCAGGTGGATCCACTCGGCCCCGGCCTCCTGCCAGGCGAGGGCGGCGGAGAGCGGGTCGCCGTAGGAGGTCTCGGAGCCGGACGCGCCCTTCACCAGGCGGACGGCCTGGCCGTCGCGGACGTCCACCGCGGGCAGCAGGATGAGCTTCTGACGGTCGGTCACGGCGTCGGTCACAGGGGCGCTCACAGCGTGTCGGTCCAGTTCTTCAGGAGTGCGGCTCCGGCGTCGCCGGACTTCTCGGGGTGGAACTGCGTGGCGGACAGCGGGCCGTTCTCGACCGCCGCGACGAAGGGCTCGCCGTGCTCGGCCCAGGTGACCAGCGGCGCGCGCAGCTGCTCGATGGGCGGCAGCTCCCATGTCCGCACCGCGTAGGAGTGCACGAAGTAGAACCGGGTGTCCGGTTCCAGCCCGGCGAACAGGACGCTCTCCTGCGGCGGGGTGACGGTGTTCCAGCCCATGTGCGGGATGATCGGCGCCTGCAGCGGCTCGACCGTGCCGGGCCACTCGTCGCAGCCCTCGGTCTCCACGCCGTGCTCGACGCCGCGCGCGAACAGGATCTGCATGCCGACGCAGATGCCCAGCACCGGGCGGCCGCCGGCCAGCCGGCGGCCGATCAGGGTGTCGCCGCGGACGGCCTTGAGGCCGTCCATGCAGGCGGCGAAGGCGCCGACGCCGGGGACGAGCAGTCCGTCGGCGTCCAGGGCCCGCTGGAAGTCGCTGGTGATCTCCGCCTCCGCGCCCACGCGCTCGACGGCGCGCTGCGCGGAGCGGACGTTGCCGGAGCCGTAGTCGAGCACGACCACGCGCTTGGCCATGGGTGTTTCCCTTCGGGTGCTCGGCTGCTCAGATGCGCAGCACGCCGGCGGCCAGGCACATGCCCGAGCCCAGCGCCAGCAGGAGGACTAGGCCCTTCGGGAGCTTCTGCTTCCAGAAGGAGTAGACCCCGCCGGCCAGGAACAGGCCGACGAAGATCAGGAGGATCGCGGAGGTGCTCACAGTGCGCCCTTGGTCGAGGGGATGATGCCTGCGGCACGGGGGTCCAGCTCGCTGGCGTACCGCAGCGCCCGCGCGAGTGCCTTGAACTGGCACTCCACGATGTGGTGGGCGTTCCGTCCATACGGTACGTGCACGTGGAGCGCGATCTGCGCCTGGGCCACGAAGGACTCCAGGATGTGCCTGGTCATGGTGGTGTCGTAGGAGCCGATCATCGGCGCCATCCCGGCCGGCTCGGTGTGCACCAGGTAGGGGCGGCCGGACAGGTCCACGGTCACCTGGGCCAGCGCCTCGTCCAGCGGGACCGAGGCGTCGGCGAAGCGGCGGATGCCGACCTTGTCGCCGAGGGCCTGGCGGAAGGCGTGGCCGAGCGCCAGCGAGGTGTCCTCGATGGTGTGGTGGGTGTCGATGTGCAGGTCGCCGTCGGTCTTCACGGTGAGGTCGAAGAAGCCGTGGCGGCCCAGCTGGTCCAGCATGTGGTCGTAGAAGCCGACGCCGGTGTGGATGTCGGTCTTGCCGGTGCCGTCGAGGTCGATCTCGACCTTGACGGAGGTCTCCTTGGTGGTGCGCTCGACGCGCCCGATGCGGCTCATTTCAGGACTCCTTGAGGACGGAGCGGACGGCGTCGAGGAAGGCGTCGTTCTCCTCCGGCGTGCCGGCGGTGACGCGCAGCCGGCCGGGGACGCCGTTGTCGCGCACCAGCACGCCGCGGTCGAGGATCGCCTGCCAGACGGCGCGGGTGTCCGCGAAGACGCCGAACTGGACGAAGTTGGCGTCGGAGTCGGTGACGTCGAGGCCCATGGCCCGCAGCTCGGTGACGATCCGATCGCGCTCGCCCTTGAGCCGGTCGACGTAGCCGAGCAGCACGTCGGTGAACTCCAACGCGGCGAGCGCGGTGGCCTGGGTGACGGAGGAGAGGTGGTAGGGCAGCCGGACCAGTTGCACCGCGTCCACCACGGCGGGGTCGGCGGCCAGGTAGCCGAGGCGCAGCCCGGCCGCGCCGAAGGCCTTGGACATGGTCCGGGTGACCACCAGCAGCGGGCGGCCGTCCAGCAGCGGCAGCAGCGAGGGCCGGTGCGAGAACTCGGTGTAGGCCTCGTCCACGATGACCAGCGTCGGCTTGACCGCCTGGGCCGCGTCGTAGAGCCGCTCGACCGTGCCGCGGTCCACGGCGGTGCCGGTGGGGTTGTTCGGGGAGCAGATGAACAGGACGTCAGGTCGCTGTTCCCGCAGGGCGGTTGCGGCGGCGGCCTCGTCGATCGTGAAGTCCGGGTTGCGCGGGCCCTCGATCCAGGTGGTGCCGGTGCCCCGGGAGATCAGGTCGTGCATCTGGTAGGTCGGCGAGAAGCCGAAGGCGCTGCGGCCGGGGCCGGCGAAGGTCTGCATCAGCTGCTGGATGATCTCGTTGGACCCGTTGGCGGCCCAGACCTGCTCGCGGCTGACGGCGTGTCCGGTGGAGCGGGACAGGTAGGCGGCGAGCGCGGTGCGCAGCTCGACCGCGTCCCGGTCCGGGTAGCGGTTGAGGTTGCGGGCGGCCTCGGCGACGCGCTCGGAGATCCGCGCCACCAGGTCCTCGGGGAGCGGGTACGGGTTCTCGTTGGTGTTGAGCAGCACCGGCACGTCCAACTGCGGTGCGCCGTAAGGGGACTTGCCCTTGAGTTCGTCGCGGATGGGAAGGTCGTCGATCTGCATTACTCGGGCACACTCCAGTCGAAGCGGGCACGGATCGCGTCTCCGTGGCCCGGAAGGTCCTCTGCGTTGGCCAGCGTGACCACGTGCCCGGCCACCTCGGCCAGGGCGTCGCGGTCGTACGCGACCACATGGATGCCGCGCAGGAAGGACTGGACGGAGAGCCCCGAGGAGTGGCAGGCACAACCCCCGGTCGGCAGGACGTGGTTGGAGCCCGCCGCGTAGTCACCGAGGGAGACGGGGGCGTAGGGGCCGACGAAGACCGCGCCCGCGTTGACGACCCGGGCGGCGACGGCGTCGGCGTCCGCGGTCTGGATCTCCAGGTGCTCGGCGCCGTAGGCGTTGACGACGACCAGGCCCTGGTCGAGGTCGTCGACGAGGACGATCGCGGACTGCTTGCCGCCGAGCGCCTCGGTGATCCGCTCGCTGTGCTTGGTCGCGGCGACCTGCCGGGGCAGCTCGGCCTCGACGGCCTCGGCCAGTGCGAGCGAGTCGGTGACCAGCACGGCGGCGGCCATCGGGTCGTGCTCGGCCTGGCTGATCAGGTCGGCGGCGACGTGCCGGGGGTCGGCGGTGGCGTCGGCCAGGATGGCGATCTCGGTCGGCCCGGCCTCCGCGTCGATGCCGATGCGGCCCTTGAGCAGCCGCTTGGCCGCGGCCACCCAGATGTTGCCGGGCCCGGTCACCAGGTTGACCGGACGGCACTCGCCCGCGCCGTAGGCGAACATCGCCACGGCCTGGGCGCCGCCGACGGCGTAGACCTCGTCGACGCCGAGCAGCGCGCAGGCGGCGAGGATCGTCGGGTGCGGCAGCCCCCCGAACTCCTTCTGCGGGGGCGAGGTGACGGCCAGTGAGCCGACGCCTGCCTCCTGGGCGGGGACGACGTTCATCACGACGGAGGACGGGTACACCGCCCGGCCGCCCGGGACGTAGAGGCCGACGCGCTCGACCGGCACCCAGCGCTCGGTGACGGTGCCGCCGGGGACGACCTGCGTGGTGTGGTCGGTGCGGCGCTGCTCGCGGTGCACGATCCGGGCCCGGCGGATGGACTCCTCCAGGGCGGCGCGGACCGCGGGGTCCAGCTCCTCCAGGGCCCGCGCGATCACCGCGGCGGGCACCCGGATGTCGGACAGCGTGACCCCGTCGAAGCGCTCCGTGATCTCGATCAGCGCCTCGACGCCCCGATGGTGGACGTCCTCGCAGATCGGCCGCACCTTCTCCAGGGCAGCCTCGACGTCGAGCTCGGCGCGCGGCAGGACGGCGCGCGGGTCTGCAACGGATCCGCGGAGGTCGATTCGAGAAATCACAGTGCCGAGTCTAGTGAGGGGTGATTTGTGGTGCCGTTGCGTACCAGTCCCTGATACGCGGAGTGAGACCTGGCGGCTGCGGGTTCCGGATGGCGTGCACCCTCTAGGCTTTCGCCCGTGACGGAACGGCTGCCTCTCTTCCCCCTCAGCACTGTGCTGTACCCGGGGCTGGTGCTGCCCCTCCACGTCTTCGAGCAGCGGTACCGCACGATGATGGCCGACCTGGCGGCCGGACCGGAACCCCACCGCTTCGGCGTCGTCGCCATCCGCGACGGCCAGGAGGTGGCCCCCACCGGCCAGGACACCCGGAATCCCGCGCTGGCCGGGCTGAACCCGGACCCGGCGCAGGCCCTGTACGACGTGGGCTGCGTGGCCGAGGTCGCCTCGCTGCAGCGGCGGCCCGACGGCCGCTACGAGATCCTCGCGAGCGGCACCACCCGGTTCAGGGTGACGGACCTCGACCCCTCCGGGCCGTACCTCACGGCGTCGGTGGAGCCGTACCCGGACGAGAAGGGTGAGGAGGCGGAACTGCTGGCGGCGGGGGTGGACCGGGCGTTTGCCACCTACCAGAAGCGGCTCGCGGGGGCGCGGGAGAGCAGCGTCGCGGGCAAGGCGGACCTGCCGGACGACCCGACGGTGCTGTCCTACCTGGTCGCGGCGACGGTGATCCTGGACACCCCGGCGAAGCAGCGGCTGCTCGCCGCGGAGACATCCGCCGAGCGCCTCCGCGAGGAGCTGCGCCTGCTGCGGCGCGAAGCCGCGATCCTGGGCCGGCTCCCGTCGCTCCCGGCGGTGGAGCTGACCCGGCAGGCCTTCCATCCGAACTGAACCAGTCACCGCCCGACAGCGGCGCGAGGCCGCGGTCGCGTGCCCGTGACGAACTGAGGGAGCGTCAGAGTGGCGAAGAGGACCAAGCCGTCCGGCGGGACGCCGGCCACGCTGGCCCTGGAGCAGGCCGGGGTCCCGCACACCATCCACGCCTACGAGCACGACCCCGCCGCCGCCTCCTACGGGGAGGAGGCGGCGCGGGCCATGGGCGTGCCCGAGGAGCGCGTCTTCAAGACGCTCCTCGCGGAGATCGACGGCACCCTGCACGTGGCCGTCGTGCCCGTCAGCGCGCAACTGGACCTCAAGGCCCTCGCGGCGGCCGTCCGCGGGAAGCGGGGGCAGATGGCGGACCCCGCGGTCGCCGAGCGGGTGACCGGCTACGTCGTCGGGGGCATCTCGCCGCTGGGGCAGAAGCGCCGGCTGGCCACCGTCGTCGACGAGTCCGCCCTGGGCCACGAGACCGTCTTCGCGTCCGCCGGGCGGCGGGGACTGGAGATGGAGCTCGCCCCCGCCGACCTCGTCCGGCTGACCGGCGCGGTCACCGCGTCTGTGGCGCGCCGCCGTTGAGCAGTCCGGCCATCCACGCCTCGACCTCCTCCGCGGACCGGGGCAGCGCGGCGGACAGGTTCTCGTTGCCGTCCTCGGTCACCAGGATGTCGTCCTCGATGCGGACGCCGATGCCGCGCCACTCCTGAGGCACCGTCAGGTCGTCGGGCTGGAAGTACAGTCCGGGTTCGACGGTGAGCACCATGCCGGGCCGCAGCACTCCGTCCACGTACTCCTGCGTCCGCGCGGAGGCGCAGTCGTGGACGTCCAGGCCCAGCATGTGGCCGGTCCCCGCCATGGTGAACCGGCGCTGCAGGCCGAGCTCGTAGGCGCGCTCGGCCGGCCCCGCGATCAGGCCCCACTCCACCAGCCGGGCGGCCAGGGAGCGCTGCGCGGCCTCGTGGAAGTCGCGGTAGCGGGCGCCCGGCCGGACCGCGGCGATGCCCGCCTCCTGGGCCGCGTGGACGGCGTCGTAGATCTGCCGCTGCAGCGGGGTGAACGTACCGCTGATCGGCAGGGTGCGGGTCACGTCCGCCGTGTAGAGCGAGGTGGTCTCCACCCCGGCGTCGAGCAGCAGCAGGTCGCCGGGGCGGACGGGGCCGTCGTTGCGGACCCAGTGCATGATCGTGGCGTGCTCCCCCGCGGCGCAGATGGTGCCGTAGCCGACGCTGTTGCCCTCGACGCGGGCGCGCCGGTAGAAGGTTCCCTCGATCCAGCGCTCGGAGGTGGCGACGGCCTTCGGCAGTTCGCTCACGGCGTCCGCGAAGCCGCGCACCGTGGACTCCACGGCGCGGCGCAGTTCGCCGATCTCCCAGGGGTCCTTGACCAGCCGCAGCTCCGCCAGGGCGTCGTCGAGCTCCTGGTCGCGGTCGGGGTCGGTCGTCCCGACGGCCGCCTCCAGCCCGGGGTCGTGGCCGCGCACGATCCGCACCGGGACGGCCGGACCGGAGGCCAGCTCCTTCGCCGCGTCCCGGACGTCGCGGCACTCGACGCCGAGCAGCTGCGCGGCCTCGGCGAGGCTGTTGCGGCGGCCCGCCCACAGTTCGGCGTTCGCGCCGGTCCAGAACTCGTCGCTGTCGCGGTCCTCGCGCGGCAGTTGGTAGACCCACGCGTCGTGGCCCCCGTCCGGGCGCGGCTCCAGCACCAGGGCGGCGTCGCGGGCCTGATCGCCCGTCAGGTGGACGTAGCCGGAGTAGGGCCGGAACGGGTACTCGTCGTCGTTGGAGCGGGTCTTGAGCCGTCCGGAGGGGACGACGAGCCGCTCGCCGGGGAAGCGGGCGGAGAGCGCGGCCCGGCGCCGGGCGGCGTACGGAGCCTGCTCGATCGGCTCCAGGCCGCGCCGCTCGGTGTCGGCCCAGCCGGTCCGCATGAGCGCGGAGAGCTCGGGCGAGATGGTCGGGTAGAGGCCGTTCTTACGTCCCTGGGCCACGGTGGGAACCTGCTTCCGGATCGACGTCGAGGCGGACGCGGTCCACGGTAGAGCCTCTTGGCGAGCTAGGAAACATGTGACATATTACTGGCCATGCAATCGGCACTGACCTGCGACGTCGTGGTCGTCGGGGCGGGCATCACCGGAGCTGCCTGCGCCCTGGCCGCGGCCCGGGCGGGGCTGCGTACGGCGCTGCTGGACCGCGGTCCGGTGGCCGGCGGGACGACCGGCGCGGGCGAGGGCAACCTGCTGGTGTCCGACAAGGCGCCGGGTCCGGAACTGGATCTGGCCCTGCTCTCCGTCGGACTCTGGGCGGAACTGGCCGCGGAGCTGGGACCGGCGGCCGAGTACGAGCCCAAGGGCGGTCTCGTGGTCGCCTCCTCCCCCGAGGGCTTCGCCGCCCTCGAGCGCTTCGCCTCCCGCCAGCGTGCCGCCGGGGTCGCCGCGCAGACGGTGACGGCGGATCAACTCCCGGGCCTGGAGCCGAAGCTGGCCCCAGGTCTGACCGGCGGCGTGTACTACCCGCAGGACGCGCAGGTCATGCCGGCCCTCGCCGCCGCGGGCCTGGTCCGGCTGGCCCGCGACGCCGGGGCCGAACTGCACGCCGGACAGGAGGTCACCGCCGTCCTCCGCGGCCGCGACGGAGCCGTGCGCGGCGTGCGCACCGCCCGGGGGCACACCTTCCACGCCCCCGCCGTCGTCAACGCCGCGGGCGTGTGGGGCGGACAGCTGGCGGCGCTGGCCGGCGTGCGCCTGCCCGTGCTGCCGCGCCGGGGCTTCGTCCTGGTCACCGAGCCGCTGCCGCGCCTGGTGCGGCACAAGGTCTACGCCGCCGACTACGTCGCGGACGTGGCCAGCGATTCCGCCGCGCTGCAGACCTCCCCGGTCGTCGAGGGCACGTCCGCCGGGCCGGTGCTCATCGGCGCGAGCCGGGAGCGGGTCGGCTTCGACCGGACGCCGTCGCTGCCCGCGCTGCGGGCGCTGGCGGCGGGGGCGACGAGGCTGTTCCCCTTCCTGGCGTCGGTCCGCGCCATGCGCAGCTACCTCGGCTTCCGTCCCTACCTCCCCGACCACCTGCCAGCCATCGGCGCGGACCCGCGGGTGCCCGGACTGCTCCACGCCTGCGGCCACGAGGGCGCGGGCATCGGACTCGCGCCCGGCACCGCCCAGTTGATCGTCCGACAGCTCACCGGCGGCGTCCCCGCGCTGGACCTCGCCCCGTTCCGCCCCGACCGGTTCCCCGACCCGGAGGAGGCCCCCCGATGACCACCCCCCTGCGCCTCGCGGACGCCCACCCCGGCCCCGCCGTCCCCTTCCGCTTCGACGGCCGCGCGCTCACCGCGCTGCCCGGACAGTCGGTCGCCGCCGCGCTCTGGTCCGCGGGCGTCGTCTCCTGGCGGCGGACCCGGGGCACGGGCGCACCGCGCGGCGTGCTCTGCGGCATCGGCGTCTGCTTCGACTGCCTGGTCACCGTGGACGGCAGGCCCAACCGCCGGGCCTGCCTGGTCCCGGTCGAACCCGGCATGGACGTCCGCACCCAGGAGGGGACGGGACACGATGGCTGACCGCCCGCACCTCGCCGTCGTCGGCGCCGGCCCCGCCGGGCTCGCAGCGGCGCAGGCCGCCACGCGTGCGGGCCTGCGCGTCACCGTCGTGGACGCCGCCCCCGCCCCCGGCGGCCAGTTCTACCGCCAACCCGCCGCCGGGCTGCGCGCCGGACGGCCCCAGGCGCTGCACCACCGGTGGAGCACCTGGCAGCGGCTGCGACCCGGCCCCGGCACCACGCTGCTGACAGAGCATCACGTCTGGTTCGCCGAACGGCTACCGCAGGGCTTCGCACTCCACGCCCTGCTCGGACCCGACCAGGAGCGGGGCGCCACCGTCCACGCCGACGGGCTGCTGCTGGCGACCGGCGGCTACGAGACGCTGCTGCCCTTCCCCGGCTGGACCCTTCCCGGCGTGCTCACCGCAGGCGGGGCGCAGGCCATGCTCAAGGGGTCGCTCGTGCTGCCCGGCCGGAACGTCGTCGTCGCCGGGACCGGCCCGCTGCTGCTCCCCGTCGCCACCGGCCTCGCGGGCGCGGGCGCCCGGGTGGCGGCCCTGGTCGAGAGCACCCGCCCGCGCGACGCCCTCCCGCACGCCGTCCGGCTGGCAGGCCGGCCCGCCGCACTGGGCGAAGCCGCCACGTACGCGGCCCGGTTGGCCCGCCACCGCGTCCCCGTGCTCGCCGGGCACACCGTCCTCCGCGCCCACGGCGAGGAGCGGGTCGAGGCCGTCACCGTGGCCGCGCTCGGCGCCGACGGCCGTTCGCTGCCCGGCACCGAGCGCCGCATCGCCTGCGACACCCTCGCCGTCAGCCACGGCATGCGCCCGCACACCGACCTCGCGGACGCCCTCGGCTGCGCGCTCGACGGGCTCCGCGTCGCCGTGGACGACGAGCAGCGCACGGACGTGCCCGGCGTCTGGGCCGCCGGCGAGGCGACCGGTGTCGGCGGCGCGCCGCTGGCCGTGGCCGAGGGCCGCGTCGCCGGGCTCTCGGCGGCCGCCCGCCTGCGCGGTCTCGCCCCTGTCCTGCCCTCGCGCACGGTCCGCGCCCGTGCCGCGCTGCGCCGCTTCGCGGACGCGATGGACGCCGTCTACCGCCCGCCCGCGCGCTGGACCGAGGAGCTGCCCGACGACACCCTCGTCTGCCGCTGCGAGGAGGTGACCGCCCGTCAGGTCCGGGACGCCGCGGCCGAACTGGGCTGTCCGGACGCCCGCACCGTCAAGCTGCTGACCCGGGCCGGCATGGGCTGGTGCCAGGGCCGCGTCTGCGGCCCCGCCGTCGCCGCCCTGAGCCGCTGCCAGGAGCAGGCCGCGCGCCGGCCCTTCGCCCGGCCCGTCCCCCTCGGCGTCCTCGCCGGGACCCCGACCGCAGACGACCAACGAGAATGAGGTAGCGATGTCCGAAGCACCCCGCCCCTGGCACGGCGTCATGGTCGCCACCGCGCTGCCGCTCCGGGAGGACCTGTCCGTCGACTTCGACGCCTACGCCGCCCACTGCGCCTGGCTGGTGGAGAACGGCTGCGACGGCGTCGTGCCCAACGGCTCCCTGGGCGAGTACCAGACGCTCACCCCGCAGGAGCGCGCCCGCGTCGTGGAGACCGCGGTCGCCGCCGTGGGCGGCGCGCGGGTGATGCCCGGCGTCGCCGCGTACGGCTCCGCCGAGGCCCGGCGCTGGGCCGAGCAGGCACGCGAGGCGGGCTGCGCGGCGGTGATGCTGCTGCCGCCCAACGCCTACCGCGCCGACGAGCGCTCGGTGACGGCCCACTACGCCGAGGTCGCGCGCGCCGGACTGCCGGTGGTCGCCTACAACAACCCGATCGACACCAAGGTCGACCTCACCCCCGAACTGCTCGCGCAACTGCACGCGGCCGGGCACGTCCAGGCCGTCAAGGAGTTCTCCGGCGACGTGCGCCGCGCCTACCGGATCGCCGAGCTGGCGCCCGGACTGGACCTGCTGGCCGGCGCGGACGACGTCCTGCTGGAGCTGGCCCTGGCCGGCGCCAAGGGCTGGGTGGCCGGCTACCCGAACGCGCTGCCCGCCGACTGCGTCGCCCTCTACCGCGCCGCCACGACCGGGGACCTGGCCACGGCCACCTCGCTCTACCGACTGCTGCACCCGCTGCTGCGCTGGGACTCACGGACCGAGTTCGTCCAGGCGATCAAGCTCTCCATGGACGTCCTCGGCCGCCCGGGCGGCCCCTGCCGGCCGCCCCGGATGCCGCTGCTGCCGGAGCAGGCGGCCGGGATCCGCAAGGCCACCGAGCGGGTCGCGGAAGCGAACTGACCGTCCGTCACCGAGCAGGGAGGCAGCAGCACCATGCGCAGCAAGCTCGTGCTCCACGCCGTGGACTCGCACACCGAGGGCATGCCCACCCGCGTCGTCACCGGCGGCATCGGGACGGTCCCGGGCGCGACGATGAACGAGCGGCGGCTCCACTTCCGCGAACACCTGGACCACCTGCGCCACTTCCTCATGGACGAACCGCGCGGCCACGCCGCGATGAGCGGCGCGATCCTCCAGCCCCCGACCCGGCCCGACGCGGACTTCGGCGTCCTCTACATCGAGGTCTCCGGCCTGCTCCCGATGTGCGGGCACGGGACGATCGGCGTGGCCACGGTCCTCGTGGAGACCGGCATGGTCGAGGTGACCGAGCCGGTGACGACCATCCGCCTGGACACCCCCGCCGGCCTCGTCATCGCCGAGGTCCGGGTCGAGGACGGCGCGGCGGTCGCGGTGACCCTGCGCAACGTCGCCTCCTACAGCGTCGGCCTCGACCGGGAGGCGGTCCTGGCGGACGGACGCACCGTCCGCTACGACCTGGCGTACGGCGGGAACTTCTACGCGATCCTGCCCCTGGAGCGGCTGGGCCTGCCCTTCGACCGCTCCCGGAAGGAGGAGATCCTCGCGGCGGGGCTGGCCCTGATGGACGCCATCAACGCGCAGGACGAGCCGGTCCACCCCGAGGACCCGTCGATCCGCGGCTGCCACCATGTGCAGTTGCTCGCGCCCGGATCCGACGCCCGGCGCTCCCGCCACGCCATGGCGATCCACCCGGGCTGGTTCGACCGCTCGCCCTGCGGGACCGGAACCAGTGCCCGGATGGCCCAGTTGCACGCCCGGGGCGAACTGCCGCTGCACACGGAGTTCACGAACGAGTCCTTCATCGGGACCACGTTCACCGGCCGGCTGCTCGGCACGACGACGGTGGCCGACCGCCCCGCCGTCCTCCCCAGCTTCACCGGCCGCGCCTGGATCACCGGCACGGCCCAGTATCTTCTCGACCCGACCGACCCCTTCCCCGCAGGATTCGTGCTCTGACGCCCCCGCCCTGGGGGCCGAAGGCCCCGCAGAGGCGCGGGGAACTGCGCGACCAGCCCTCCACCGAGGGAGGTTCGACCCTACGCACGGGTCGGACCTCCCTGAGTGCCGTGTTGCTCGCGCAGTTCCCCGCGCCCCTGCGGGGCGGTGCACCTCAAGGCCGTAACGAAGGAGACGCCCGCATGACCCCGCCCGCCGCGCGCCCGAGCGCATCCGGTCCTGCCCTCCCCCGCCTCGGCGGTCACCGGGGCAGTTACCGCGAGCGCGTCGCCGACGCGCTCCGCGCCGCCCTCGTCGCGGGCGAGCTGCGGGCCGGGGAGGTGTACTCCGCCCCCGCCCTCGCCGCGCGCTTCGGCGTGTCCGCGACCCCCGTCAGGGAAGCCATGCTGGACCTCGCCAAGGAGGGCCTCGTGGACGCCGTTCCGAACAAGGGCTTCCGGGTCACCGCCGTGTCCGAGCGCCAGCTCGACGAGTACACCGAGATCCGCGCCCTCATCGAGATCCCGACCACCGTCCAGCTGGCCACCACCGCGGACCCCGCGGCCCTCGCGCGCCTGCGGCCCGTCGCCGAGGAGATCGTCACCGCCGCCCGCGCCGGGGACCTGATCGCCTACGTCGAGGCGGACCAGCGGTTCCACCTCGACCTGCTCGGCCTCGCCGGGAACGAGCACCTGGTCGAGGTCGTCCGCGACCTGCGCCGCCGCTCGCGGTTGCTGGGGCTCAACGCCCTGTCCGCCGCAGGGCGGTTGGAGTCCTCGGCCGAGGAGCACCTGGAGCTGTTGGACGCCCTGCTCTCCGGCGACGAGGGCGCGGTCCGCGCGGTGATGACCCATCACCTCGCCCATGTCCGCGGCCTGTGGGCGAAGGCCCCCGAAGCCCCGGAGGCCCGGGACCGCGCCTGACGGGACGTCAGCCCACGGTGATGGCGATGGTCGGCGAACCCATCGCCTGCGCCCAGAACTTGCCCGGGTAGTACCACTGGTAGGTGCCGCTCTCGGTGACCCGCACGTCCGCGGTCATCGTGCCGGTGCCGCTGGTACGCAGGGCCTTCACCGTCTGCCACGTCGAGCTGCCCTTGGGCTGGAAGCGCAGCTCGATCGGCTGCCAGGCGTTGGCCACCCAGGACTGGCTGCGCCAGTCCGGCTGCTCCAGCAACCCGTCCACGGTGATCGTGTCACCCGCGCGGGCCCTGGCCGGCACGCCGGTGATGATGATCGTGGACTCCTTCTTCACCTGGAAGTTGCCCGCCGTGTCCGACTCCGCCCTGCTGCCGTCCTTGGCGTGGACGGTCGCCTGGACGTGCCAGTTGCCGGCCTGGTCGTCCCAGATCTGACGCTTCTTCACATTCACCGAGGCCGTGCCGGTGCACACGGAGACCGCGGGGTCGGCCGTCGCCTTGCAGGTCACCGCCGAGGGCCGGAGCACGCCGTAGTTGTTGCCCCAGATGCCGACGTTGTCGACGCCCGCGATGCCGGAGTCGTCCTTGGCGGTGATCGAGAAACCGAAGGTCGTGGTGGTGCTCGGCCCCAGCACCACGTCGTCGCCGTGGTTGACCACCACGCTCAGGATCCGGGTGTCGCCCCTGGACTGCTGCTGCTGGATCGACGGGAGCACCAGTCCGCCCACGGCGAGCACGCCGGACACGGCCAGCAGCATCGACCTTCTACGCATCTCTTCTCTTCCGTCGGGGGCAGGGCGGCACCAGCCACCCATTGTCCCCGACCGCGGCACAACCCCCGTTCCCCCGTTCGAGTCCCTTCGCGCGAGGCGCGGCGTCGCCGTGCCGCGCCGTGGATACGCTGCGCCCCGCGGGGTAGGGGGCGAGCGAGAGGTGTTGCACGTGGACCGGTGCGTCGTCCTGGTGGACGCCGGATACCTGCTCGGCGCGGCGGCCAGCCTGCTGGTCGGCGAGAGCGCGCGCTCGCGCATCGAGGTCGACCACGCCGAGCTGATCCGCCGGCTGCGTGAGCGCGCCGAGCGGGAGACCGGGCTGCCGCTGCTGCGCATCTACTGGTTCGACGCCGCGTACGAGCGCCGCCCCACCCCCGACCAGCGCCGGCTGCGGGTCCTCCCCCGGGTGACCGTCCGTCTGGGCGCGCTCACCCGCGCCGAGGGCCGCTGGGTGCAGAAGGGCGTGGACGCGGCCATGCACGCCGAGCTGTCCGAGCTCGCCCGCAACCGGGCCTGCGCCGACGTGGTGCTGGTCACCGGCGACGGCGACCTGCTGCCGGGCATGACGGCGGCCAAGGACTACGGCGTGGCCGTCCACCTGTGGGCGGTCCAGGCCGCGGACGGCGACTTCAACCAGTCCGAGGACCTGGTCGCCGAGGCGGACGAGCGGCGGGTGCTCGACCGCGAGTGGATCACCGGCGCGATCACGGTCCGCGAGGAGCCGCCCCCGGCTCCGGCGTACTGCGCGACGGACGAGGCGGGCCCCGAGGTCGTCCCGCACCTGCTGCCGCCTCCGGCGGACGCGGGGACCGGGCCCGCGGAGGAGAAGCACCGCATCCCGACGCCCAAGGAGATCGCGGCCGCGCTCAGCCGCCCTCCCGCCCACCCCGCGTCCCAGCTGCGCTGGACCTCCGAGCAGCGCCCGGCCGCGAACGCGGCTGACGGCGCGTCACCCGGTGACGCCCTGCCCACGCTGGCCGTGCTGACCACGGCGGAGCAGCGGTGGGCGGACCGCGAGGAGGACATCACCTCCGTCGGCGGCGACCCCTCCGAGGTCGGCCAGGTCTTCGCCCGCCGCTGGGTCGCCCGCCTGGGCGACGAGTCGCGTCTGACGCCCCTGCTCGCCGAGTACCCGCGCATTCCCCACCGCCTGGACGCGGAGCTGCTGCGGTACGCGGCACGGTTCGGCCTGCTGACGCACAAGGACGAGCAGATCGACGAACACGACCGCTACGCGATCCGGGCCGGCTTTTGGCACGAGATCAGCACCCACGCCCACGCCGAGCCGCCCCGCTAGTTGCTGTGTCCAGCGGCGCGAGGAACTGCGCGAGCATCCCACCACTCGGGGAGGTCCGGCCTGCGATCAGGGTCGCACCTCCCTCAGCGGTGGGCCGGTCGCGCCCACGCGGCGGAAGCCGCACGCGCCGACAGCCCCGCGCCCCTGAGGGGGCTCAGCGCCGTTGCTCACGCCTGGGGAGGTGCGTGGTGCCCGGGGGCGCGGAGGTAAAGTCTCCGGAGTGGAGACCGTGGCACGACCCGAGGCGGGGCAGGTAGGCGTCCGGGCGGAGGCCTGCGCCGTCCGCGGGCTGACCAAGTCCTACCTCGTCGGCCGCGGCGCCAAGGCCACCACCGTCGAGGCCAACCGGGGCATCTCGCTCGACGTCCACCCCGGTGAGGTGTTCGGGCTCCTCGGCCCCAACGGCGCGGGGAAGTCCACCCTGGTCCGGCAGTTGACCGGCCTGCTGCGGCCCGACTCCGGCTCCGTCGAGATCCTCGGGCACGACATCGTCCGCCACCCCGAGCGGGCCGCCCACCTCCTCGCGTACCTGGGGCAGGAGTCCACCGCACTCGACGAGTTGACGGTCTCCCTCGCCGTCGAGACCACCGGGCGGCTGCGCGGCCTGACGGCCCGTCAGGCCCGCGCCGTGCGCGACGAACTGGCCGACGAGCTCGGCCTCGGGCCGATCCTCGCCCGCCCGCTGGCCAAGCTCTCGGGCGGCCAGCGCCGACTCGCCTGCTTCGCCGCGGCTCTCGCGGGCGAGCGCCCGGTGCTGGTCCTGGACGAGCCGACGACCGGCATGGACCCGGTCGCCCGCCGCGCCGTCTGGACCGCCGTGGACCGGCGCCGACGGGAGCTGGGCACGACGGTGGTCCTGGTCACCCACAACGTCATCGAGGCCGAGACCGTCCTCGACCGGGTGGCGGTCGTCGACCGCGGCCAGGTGATCGCCTGCGACACCCCGGGCGGGCTCAAGGCCCTGGTCGACGGGGACGTGCGGCTCGACCTGGTCTGGCGGGAGGACCCGCCGCTGCACCTGCCGTTCGTCGCGGAACTGGCCGGCCGGGCGCTCGCCAACGGCCGCCGCTGGACCGTGCGGACCGCCCCCGAGCAGGCCCGCGAGCTGGTGGCCGAGGTGACCTCCGGCCCGGCCTTCGCGGCGCTCGACGACTTCTCGCTCTCCACCCCGAGCCTGGAGGACGTCTACCTCCTGCTCGGCGGACACCAGGTCGAAGGATGGGCCGCCTCGTGACCGCCGCCGTGCTGCCGCCGCGCACGCCCCTGCTGCCCGCTCTCGGTGCGGTGTACCGGGCGCAGCTGTCCCGGGCCCGGGTGGCCCGGATCCCGCTGCTGTTCGTGGCGACCTTCCAGTCCGTCGGCATCCTGGTGATGATGCGCGGGGTCGTGCACAGCAGCGACACCGAGGCGGCCCGGGACGTCGTCGCCGGGTCGAGCGTGCTCGTCGTCGCCTTCGTCGCGCTGAACCTGCTGGCCCAGTACTTCGGCCGGCTGCGGGCCACCGGGGGCCTGGACTTCTACGCCACCCTCCCGGTCGCGCCCGCCTCGGTGGTCCTCGGCACCGCCGCGGCGTACGCCTCCTTCACCGTGCCGGGCACGCTGGTGACCGCGGCCATCGGCTGCGCCCTGTTCCAGCTGTCCTGGGTGCACCTGTGGGTGCTGCTCGCGGTGATCCCGCTGGCGGGCGCGGCGCTGTCCGGACTCGGCGCGGCCTGCGGCCTGCTGGCGACCCGTCAGGAACTGGCGACGCTGTTGGGCCAGCTCGGCATGAGCGCCGCGCTGCTGCTGGGCGTGCTGCCCGCGAGCCACCTGCCGGAGGCGGTGCGCTGGCTGCGGGACCTGCTGCCGTCCACCTACGGGGTGGAGGCGCTGGCCCGGACGTTCGCGGCCCGGCCGGACTGGGGGATGGTCGGCGTGGACCTGGCCGTCTGCGCCGTGGTCGGCGTCCTGTCGCTGGCCGTCTCCACCGTGGCGTACCGCAGGGCGGCCACGCGCTCCTAGCGCGTACGTGCGACGATGGCGCCGTGACCGTACCCAACGCCCCCCATGAGGCTCACCCCTCGGCCCCGCAGGACGAGTTCGACGCCCGCCTCTCGCGCCGCTGGAACGGACGCACCGTCAGGAACGAGCTGCTGATCCTGCTGGCCTGCGTCGCGGCGGCGACGCTGCTGGGCCTGGTCATGGGCGCGCTGTGGCACTGGTGCGCGCCCCGGGTGCCGGTCTACGCGGACAGCAGCGCGGTGTACCTGCGCGACCCGGAGGGCGAGCAGCAGATCGCCGCCGACGGCTGGTTCGGCGGGCTGGGCCTGCTCTTCGGCGCGGTGTGCGGGGCGCTCGGCTACGTGCTGACCCGCCGCCGCGACGGCGGCGCGGGGGTCGTCTTCGGCCTCGCCCTCGGCGGCCTGGCCGGCGCCTGGGTCGCCTGGCAGTTCGGTGTCTCGCTCAGCGGCGGCAACGAGTCCCTGCTGGCCCTGGCCAAGTCCGTCCCCGCGGGACAGACCTTCTACCGCCCCCTCGCCCTCAGCGCCAAGGGCGTCCTCCTCGCCTGGCCCGTCGCCGCCCTCGCCCTGCTCATGCTGTGCACCGCGCTCTTCACCCCCAAGGCCCAACAGCCCACCCCCGACTGGCATTAGCCCCTCCCGGGCCCCTTCTCCCCGCTCACGCTCCCTCCGGGCCCCTGCCGCGCGCCCCGCCCTGCTCATGCTCCCTCCGGTGCCCCTGGTCCCCGCCCCCGCGCCGGTCCAGCCCCCCGACCACCGGCGCGAACCACCCCCAGGAAGGAGCGCCCGCCCGCGCCGGGTCGGGCGCATCCCGCGGGAGACAGCCCACCCGTGCCAGCGCGAAGCGCAGCACGCCATCTGACGGAGTGCGCCAGGGGCGCCCACGCAGCCGTGTTGGACACCTCCCACGGCACAGCCGATCCCGCTCCCGCGACGCGCGCAGCGCACCACCTGAGGGAACGCGCCCCAGGGAGCACCCGCGCAGCGGATCCCTCCCTCGGGAACCGCACGCCAGGCCACGGCCGCCTTCAGTCCGGCCCGGCCGTCCCCGCCTCCGGCGGGGCAGGTCGCCGTAGCGGGGACCGGGCGGGGGCCCGGACCCCCGCCCGGTCCCCGGGGGCACGCTGCCCGCTCCCTGCCAGGGGTGGGCGGGGCTGACTACGCCGCCCAGGCGCCCGCGCCGAGCATGCCCTTGATGTCGCTGGCGAAGCCGTTGTCCGGGTCCACCAGGAAGCCCAGCTCGAAGAGGACGGACTTGCGGTGGCCCTCCAGCATCAGCCGCACCGGCACGTCGCCGGGATGGGCCTGCAGGGCCCGCTTCAGCTCCGCGATCAGCTGCTCCGTCACCTTCCGCTCGGGGATGGTGAGTTGGATCGGCGGCTTGCCGCCGTACTCCGCCGCCGAGATGTCCAGCAGCTGCAGCTCCGAGCCGAAGATGCTCAGCGCGCCGTCGCGCTCGTTCAGCCGGCCCTTGACCGCGATGACGTTGTCCTCCACCAGCATCTCGCTGAGCAGCATGTAGGTCTTCGGGAAGAAGAGCACCTCCACGCTGCCGTCACGGTCGGCCAGGGTGATCAGCGCCCACGCGTTGCCCGCCTTGTTGATGCGGCGGTCCACCGACGTGATCAGGCCGGAGAGCTTGACCTCGCCCTCCGTCCGGCCGGAGCCCAGCAGCTCCGCGATCGAGATGTCCCGGTTCCGGGCCAGGATGTGCTCCGCGCCGTCCAGCGGGTGGCTGGACACGTACAGGCCGAGCATCTCCCGCTCGGTCGAGAGCAGGTGCTTGCGCGGCCACTCCTTGTCGTCGATGACGAAGTCGAGGCCGATGCCCTTGCCCTCGCCGCCCTCGTCCATCCCCCCGAAGAGGTCGTCCTGGCCGATGGCAGCCTGCTTCTTGACGCCGATCACGGCGTCGATCGCGCTCTCCGCGACCGCGACCAGGCCGCGCCGGGTGTGGCCGAGCGAGTCGAAGGCACCGGCCTTGATCAGGGAGTCCACCGCGCGCTTGTTGCAGACGGGCAGCTCGACCTTGTCCAGGAAGTCCGCGAAGGAGGTGAACTTGCCCTTGGACTTCCGGGTCTCCACCAGCGAGTCGATCACGTTCTCACCGACGTTGCGGATGGCCTTGAGGCCGAAGCGGACGTCCTCGCCGACGGCGGTGAAGTCGGTGACCGACTCGTTGATGTCCGGCGAGAGGACCTTGATGCCCTGGGCCCGCGCGTCGGCCAGGTACACGGCCATCTTGTCCTTGTCGTCGCCGACGGACGTGAGCAGCGCGGCCATGTACTCGGCCGGGTAGTTGGCCTTGAGGTAGGCGGTCCAGTAGGAGACGAGTCCGTAGGCCGCGGAGTGCGACTTGTTGAAGGCGTAGCCGGCGAAGGGGACCAGCACGTCCCACACCGCCTGGATGGCCTCGTCGCTGTAGCCGCGCTCCTTGCAGCCCGCGTGGAAGGGGACGAACTCCTTCTCCAGGACCTCCTTCTTCTTCTTGCCCATGGCCCGGCGGAGCAGGTCGGCCTGTCCGAGGCTGTAGCCGGCCAGCACCTGCGCGGCTCGCTGCACCTGCTCCTGATAGACGATCAGACCGTAGGTGGGGCCGAGGACGTCCTTGAGCGGCTCCTCCAGCTCCGGGTGGATCGGCGTGATCTCCTGCTGCCCGTTCTTGCGCAGCGCGTAGTTGGTGTGCGAGTTCATGCCCATCGGGCCCGGCCGGTACAGCGCCGAGACGGCGGAGATGTCGGCGAACTCGGTGGGCTTCATCAGCCGCAGCAGCGCGCGCATGGGGCCGCCATCGAGCTGGAACACGCCCAGGGTGTCGCCGCGCTGCAGGAGTTCGAAGGTGACCGGGTCGTCCAGCGGGATGGAGTCGGTGTCGACCTCGACGCCCCGGTTGGCCTTGATGATCTTGATGCAGTGGTCGATGATGCCCAGGTTCCGCAGACCCAGGAAGTCCATCTTGATCAGGCCCATGGCTTCGCACGACGGGTAGTCGAAGCCGGTGATGATCGTGCCGTCCTTGTCCCGCATGTGCAGCGGGATCAGGTCGAGCAGCGGGGTCGACGAGAGGATGACCGCCGCCGCGTGGACGCCGGTGCCGCGGATCAGGCCCTCGATGCCCATGCCGGTGTCGATGATCTTCTTGACGTCCGGCTCATTCTCGTAGAGGGCGCGGATCTCGGCGCCCTCGTTGTACCGCGGGTGCTCGGGGTTGAACAGGTCCTTGAGCGGGACGCCCTTGCCCATCACGTCCGGCGGCATCGCCTTGGTGATCTTGTCACCCATGGCGAAGGGGTAGCCGAGGATGCGCGAGGCGTCCTTGACGGCGGCCTTGGCCTTGATCGTGCCGAAGGTGTTGACCTGCGCGGTGTACGCGGCGCCGTACTTCTCGCCCACGTAGCGCACCATCTGGTCGCGCTGGCGGTCGTCGAAGTCGATGTCGACGTCCGGGGGGTTGATGCGCTCGGGGTTGAGGAAGCGCTCGAACAGCAGGTCGTGCTCGAGCGGGTCCAGCTGGGTGATGCCGGTGAGGTAGGCGACCATCGAGCCGGCCGCGGAACCACGGCCCGGCCCGACCGGGATGCCGTTGTCCCGGGCGTACTGGCAGATGTCGGAGACCACGAGGAAGTAGGAGGAGAAGCCCATCGGGTCGATGACGGACATCTCCAGCTCGATCCGGTCGAGCACCTCCTGGCTCGGGTTGTCGCCGTACCGCTGCTTGAGCCCGGCCTGGATCTTCTTGCGCAGGAACGACGCCTGCGTCTCGCCCTCCGGCACGTCGAACTGCGGCATCCGGTCGACGTAGTCGAAGACCTCGTCGTACGGCTCGATCATCTCGCCGATCAGCAGCGTGTTGTCGCACGCCTCCGGCAGCTCGCGGAAGAGCTCGCGCATCTCCTCGGCGGTCTTGATGTAGTAGCCGGAGCCGTTGAACTTGAACCGGTTCGGGTCGTCCTTGTTCTTGCCGACGCCGATGCACAGCAGGTTGTCGTGGGCGTCGGCCTGATCCGCCGTCACATAGTGGGAGTCGTTGGTGGCCAGCAGCGGGATGCCCAGCTCCTTGGCCAGCCGCAGCAGGTCGGCCCGGACCTCGCGCTCGATGTCGAGCCCGTGGTCCATCAGCTCCAGGAAGTAGTTCTCCTTGCCGAAGATGTCCCGGTACGCCGCCGCGGCCTTGACCGCCTCCTCGTACTGGCCGAGCCGCAGCCGGGTCTGCACCTCGCCGGAGGGGCAGCCGGTGGTGGCGATGATGCCCTCGGCGTGCTGCGAGATCAGCTCGCGGTCCATCCGGGGCTTCATGTAGTAGCCCTCGATGGAGGCCAGCGAGGAGAGCCGGAACAGGTTGCGCAGGCCCCTGGCGTTCTTCGCCCACATCGTCATGTGGGTGTACCGGCCGCCGCCGGAGACGTCCTTGCCGCCCTCGCCGCTGACGTCGGCCGAGGGACGCCCGCCCTGCTGGCCCCAGAACACCTGCTTCTTCTCGAAGCGCGAACCGGGGGCGACATAGGCCTCGATGCCGATGATCGGCTTCACCGGGTGCTTCTTCGCGATCTGGAAGAACTCGTAGGCGCCGAACATGTTGCCGTGGTCGGACATGGCGATGGCGGGCATGCCCTGCCGCTCGACCTCGGCGAACATCTTCCCGTTCTTGGCGGCGCCGTCGAGCATCGAGAACTCGGTGTGCACGTGCAGGTGGACGAAGCTGTCAGCCACGGGGACGGATACTCCTCAAGGGGCGTCGGAGCGAGGGAACTCCTCACCCTATCTCCTGGGACTGACGGTGCAGGACGGCTTCAGGCGCGTCGCCGCGAGAGTCGCCAACCCACCGTCAGCGCGGCCGCGATCGGCACGATCAGCAGCACCGTCCAGCGCCCCACGTCGCCCCCGTTGACGCCCATTTCGACCAGCACGAAGAGCAGGAAGGCCAGCGTCGCCAGCTCGGTGAAGGGGGAGAGCCAGAGCCGGAACGCGGGCCGCCGCACGCGCCCCTGCCGGGCGCGGCGCACGAAGACCAGGTGGCAGATCATGATCATGCCCCAGGTGCAGATGATGCCCAGCGAGGCGATGTTGACCACGATCTCGAAGGCCTCGCCCGGCAGCCACGCGTTCAGGCCCACGCCGAGCAGCGCCACGCCGGCCGTCAACAGGATGCCGCCGTACGGGACCTGATGCCTGTTCATCACCGAGGTGAACCGGGGCGCCGATCCGGCCGAGGACATCGAGCGCAGGATCCGTCCGGTGGAGTAGAGCCCCGAGTTGAGGCTGGACATCGCCGCCGTCAGCACCACCAGGTTCATCAGCGAGCCCGCGGCCGGGATGCCCAGCTTGGAGAAGACGGTGACGAACGGCGACTCGTCCGCCGAGTACGCGTTCCACGGCAGCAGCAGGGTGAGCAGCACGACCGAGCCGACGTAGAACAGCGCGATCCGCCACATGATCGAGTTGACCGCCTTCGGCACCACCTTGCGCGGCTCCGCCGTCTCGCCCGCGGTGATGCCGACCATCTCCACGGCCGCGTAGGCGAAGACGACGCTCTGCAGGATGGTGATGCAGGCGGTGATGCCCTTGGGGAAGAAGCCGCCGTTGTCCCGGATCATGTGCCAGCCGGGGGCCGCGCCGCCCACCGGGTGCCCGGTCACCAGCAGACTGACGCCCACCACCAGGAAGACGGCGATCGCCGCCACCTTCACCAGGGCGAACCAGAACTCCATCTCGCCGAACAGCCGCACCGAGATCAGGTTGACCGTCAGCACCACCGCCAGCGCGACCAGCGCCAGCACCCACTGCGGGATGCTGCTGAACGCGCTCCAGTAGTGCACGTAGAGGGCGACCGCCGTGATGTCGGCCATGCCGGTCGTGGACCAGTTGAGCACGTACATCCAGCCGGTGACGAAGGCGCCCTTCTCCCCCAGGAACTCCCGGGCGTAGCTGACGAAGGACCCGGACGAGGGCCGGTGCACCACCAGTTCGCCCAGGGCCCGCACCACGAAGAAGGCGAACAGCCCGGCCACCGCGTAGGCCAGGGCCAGGGAGGGGCCGGCCTTCTGCAGGTTGCCGCCCGCGCCCAGGAACAGTCCGGTGCCGATCGCCCCACCGATGGCGATCATGCCGATGTGACG
Source organism: Streptacidiphilus monticola (assembly GCF_042658505.1). NCBI lineage: Bacteria > Bacillati > Actinomycetota > Actinomycetes > Kitasatosporales > Streptomycetaceae > Streptacidiphilus > Streptacidiphilus monticola. The sequence continues at coordinate 24,574 of NZ_JBHSQJ010000055.1, forward strand.
GGGCTTCAGCGTCTTCGCATAGCCGGCGTCCCCGGCGTCCGCCGCACCTTCCGCCGTCTCCAGTGTCTCCTCGACGGACAAGCGCGCCGCACCTACCTCTCGCTGCGCAGATCCAGCCGCCGGATCACCCGGTCCACCACCTCGGGATCGGCGCCGGGTTCCAGTCGGGCGATCTGCATCTCCTGACGGGACGCGGCCAGCATTTCATCCGCGACGCGCCGGAACTCGCGGGCACGCCGGACGCGGTCCTTGAACTCGGCGCGCTGCTGCTCGTCGTAGATGTCCGGGCGGCTGCGCGCCAGCAAGTCCGTCTGACGCTGCCTCAGGCGTTCGACCAGGTCCTCGGGGAGCTCCTCCGCCTTGGCCAGCTCCTTGAGCCGCAGCAGCCCGGCCCGGGTCGCCCGGAACCACAGCCGCCGCTCCTCGCGGTCCTCGGCGTCCTCGTCCCGGCCCAGCCGCAGCCACTTCACCAGCTGAGGCAGCGTCAGTCCCTGGACCACCAGGGTGAACAGGACCACCGCGAAGGCGATCAGGACCAGCTCCGGGCGCTGCGGCACGGCGGCGGGAAGGGCGAGGGCGAGCGCGACCGACGCCACCCCGCGCATCCCCGACCACCACAGCACCACGGACTCCCGCCAGCCGAGCGGGGTGGCGTCCTCGCGCTCGCCGATGCGCCGGTCCCACCAGTTGGCGAGCCAGCCGCCGCCGAGCAGCCAGAGCAGCCGCACGCCGACCACCACGCCGACGACGATCGCCGCGTCCCCGACCATGTGCTGCCAACTGCGGCCCACCTGCTCGACGACGGCGGCGAGTTCGAGCCCGATGAGGCCGAAGGCCATGCCCGAGATCAGCAGCTCGACCACGTCCCAGAAGGCGCTGCCGACCAGCCGGAACCCCACGTCGTCGGCGCCCACCGCCCGGTCGTTGATCCACAGGGCGCAGACCAGCACCGCCAGCACGCCGGAGCCGTGCAGCTCCTCGGCCGCCACATAGGCGGCGAAGGGCACCAGCAGGCTCAGCGCCACCTGCAGCGTGGGCTCGTCCAGCAGCGACATCAGCCGACCGCTGATCCAGCCGAGGCCGACCCCCAGCACGACGGCGAGCACGGCGGAGAGGATCAGCCGCAGCACCGCCTGCCCGCTGCTGAAGTGGCCGCTCACCGCCGCGTCCACGGCCAGGCCGTAGACGACCAGCGCGGTGACGTCGTTGAACAGGCCCTCGGTCTCCAGGATCCCCATCAGCCGGCGCGGCATGCCGACGCTGCCGGCCACGGCGTTGGCGGCGATCGGGTCCGGCGGGGAGACCAGCGCGCCGAGCGCCACGGCCGCGGCGACCGGGACGGCGGCGTTGGCCCAGTGCAGCACGGCGGCGACCACCGCCGTGGTGACCAGCACCAGGGCCACCGCGAGCAGCAGGATGACCCGGAAGTTGCGCTTGAAGTAGCCGAAGCTGGACCGCTGGGCCGAGGCGTAGATGAGCGGCGGCAGCACCAGCGGCAGGATCAGGTCCGGCTCGATGGCGATGTTCGGCACGAAGGGCAGGACCGCGAGCACCCCGCCGAACAGCGTCATCACGACCGGCTGCGGGAAGCCGATGCGCTCGGCCAGCGGGGTGGTGACGACAGCGGCGAAGAACAGGGCGAACAGCAGGATCAGCTGGGTCATCCCGCCCGACCGCTCCTCTCCCGGCTCACTGCCTGTGCGTGCCCAGCCTGCCAGCGTGCGCGCCCCCGTGCGCTGCCGACTCCGTCATCCGGGTCGGCCGGTGACGCGGCGTCAGCTCTCGGAGCTGATGATCTCCAGGGCGCGGGCCAGGTCCGCCGGGTACGGGCTGTCGAACTGCACCCACTCGCCGGTCGCCGGGTGCTCGAAGCCGAGCGAGACGGCGTGCAGCCACTGGCGGGTCAGCCCCAGCCGCTTGGCCAGCGTCGGGTCCGCGCCGTAGGTGAGGTCGCCGACGCAGGGGTGGCGCAGCGCCGACATGTGCACCCGGATCTGGTGGGTGCGGCCGGTCTCCAGCTTGATGTCCAGCAGGGAGGCGGCGCGGAACGCCTCGATCAGGTCGTAGTGGGTGACCGACGGCTTGCCGTCGGCCACCACGGCCCACTTCCAGTCACTGTGCGGGTGGCGGTCGATGGGCGCGTCCACGGTCCCGGACAGCGGGTCGGGGTGGCCCTGGACCAGGGTGTTGTACTTCTTCTCCGGCACCCGGTCGCGGAACTGCTGCTTGAGGTTGGAGTAGGCCAGCTCCGACTTGGCGACCACCATCAGCCCTGAGGTGCCGACGTCGAGCCGGTGCACCACGCCCTGCCGCTCGGCGGCACCGGAGGTGGAGATGCGGTAACCCGCCCCCGCCAGACCGCCGATGACGGTGGGTCCGGTCCAGCCCGGGCTCGGGTGCGCGGCCACGCCGACGGGCTTGTCGACGACGACGAAGTGCTCGTCGTCGAAGACGATCTTCATGTCGTCGATCTTCTCCGGCACGATCTGCACGGGCGCCGGAGGCGCCGGGATCTCGACCTCGAGCCAGGCTCCGGCGGTCACCCGCTCGGACTTGCCGACGGCCGAACCGTCCACGGTGACCTTGCCCTCCGCGGCCAACTCGGCGGCCTTGGTCCGGGAGAACCCGAACATCCGCGCGAGCGCGGCGTCGACACGCTCGCCCTCGAGTCCGTCGGGCACGGGCAGGCTGCGGTACTGGGGAACGGTGCTCACCTGAACGAGTATGCCCGACGGTCAGGAGTCGATCTTCGCCTGCTGCTGCTCACGCTGGTGGCTGCCGTCCGGGTTGCTGCCGAGGAAGCTGAGCAGGACGACCAGGATGCCGCCGCAGACGATGGCGGAGTCGGCGAGGTTGAAGACGGCGAAGTGCTTGACCGCGATGAAGTCGACGACGTGCCCCTGGAAGATGCTGGGCGCGCGGAACACACGGTCCGTCAGATTGCCCAGCGCGCCGCCGAGGAGCAGCCCGAGGGCGATGGACCACGGCAGGCTGTAAAGCTTGCGCGCGAGCCGGACGATCACGACGATCACACCGGCGGCGATGGCCGTGAAGACGATCGTCATGGCCTGCCCCATCCCGAAGGCGGCCCCGGCGTTGCGGATCACCTCGAACTGCACCCAGTCCCCGACCACACGGATCGGGTCCTGCCCCTCCAGCCGGGAGACGACCAGCAGCTTGCTCCCGAGGTCGATGAGGTACGCGAGGACGGCGACGACGACCAGCACCCCGATCTTGCGCTTCCGCGCGGGGGCGGCCACCCGCGCCGTCTCGACGGGCGGGGCGTCGTTGGTGGAACCGGAGGTGTTGATGATGCGCTCCGCGAGGACCGTAGGCCGACGTACATACAGCCCCGAGCCTACAGGTGCCCGTAGGAGCCCGAGGAACTGCGCGAGCAACCCACCACCCGGCGAGACTCGTCCCGCACGTGGGGAAGGACCTCCGCAGGTGGTGGGTTGCTCGCGCGGTTCGCGCACCCCTGGGGGCTACCGCCGTTCCTGCTTCTGCTTGCACTCCACGCACAGCGTGGCCCGGGGGAAGGCCTGCATCCGCGCCTTGCCGATCGGCTTTCCGCAGGACTCGCAGCTGCCGAAGCCCGTCGCCGTCAGGCGACCCAGCGCGCGCTCCGTCTGGGCCAGCATCTCCCGCGCGTTCGCGGCGAGCGACAGCTCGTGCTCCCGCGAGATGTTCTTCGTCCCCGCGTCCACCTGGTCGTCGCCGGCGCCGTCGCCCGAGTCCCGCATCAGGCCGGTGACGGCCTCCTCGGCGGTGGCGATCTCCGCGCGCAGGCTGGCGGCGTCCGCCGTCAGCTCCTGCTGCAGCTCGGCGACCTCCTCGGCCGTCCACGGGTCCTCGCCCGGACGTACCGGCAGGGACGCCGGGTCCGTGCGCGCGCCGGAGGCGGTGTGCGGACGGGCCGCCGCCGTGGTCTTGAGCCGGGCCTCCCGGTCGCCCGCGGACACTCCGGTGCGGCCTGCCCCCGCTGCCCCGCTCCTTGCCTTGTCCGCCATCTGACCTGACCTTTCTGACGCTCTGACCCGACTGTGAACGTGTGCGGGAACGATAATCCGTGAACATTCGTGCCACAACGGGACATACCGGTACATGCGTGCAACATGCCGCCGGGACTTTCCCGTCTGGGTGGACGAAGAGGTTGTGCCCAGAACGTGACGCGATAACCGCGATGCGTTATGCGTTTGCATCCGCCTGTAGGCTTGCCCTGCAAGGCGTTGATGGGGACGAGTACCCACGTACGCAGCCTTGAGCGACCCGGGGACGGTGCGAGCCCGGGGGCGTGCGCGTGGCGAAGATCACCCCGGAGCCGCCGGAGGAACGCCCAGTTGACGCTGGGTCAGTAGAACCGGCAGCAAACCCCAATGAGGGGGTCGCGCGCTCCGGCGCACGGCCAAGGAGGGTGGTACCGCGGGGCGCGCAGCGCGTCTCGTCCCTCCGTCGGATCATCGAGCCAGCGCTCTCCGCCGGAGGAAGCATGTCAGCGCAGTACCGCGCCGTCCCCGCCCAAGTCGACCTGCCCGCACTCGAGCACGGCATCCTCTCCTTCTGGCAGGACAACAAGATCTTCCAGCGCAGCCTGGAGCAGTCCGAGGGCCGCCCCGAGTGGGTCTTCTACGAGGGCCCGCCGACCGCCAACGGCATGCCCGGCGCGCACCACATCGAGGCCCGCGTCTTCAAGGACGTGTTCCCGCGGTTCAAGACCATGAAGGGCTACCACGTCGCCCGGAAGGCCGGCTGGGACTGCCACGGCCTGCCGGTCGAGCTCGCCGTCGAGAAGGAGCTCGGCTTCTCCGGCAAGCAGGACATCGAGGCCTACGGCATCGCGGAGTTCAACGCCAAGTGCCGCGAGTCGGTCACCCGGCACACCGACGCCTTCGCCAACCTGACCACGCGGATGGGCTACTGGGTCGACCTGGACCAGGCCTACCGGACCATGGACCCCTCCTACATCCAGTCGGTCTGGTGGTCGCTCAAGCAGATCTTCGACAAGGGCCTGCTGGTCCAGGACTTCCGCGTCGCTCCCTGGTGCCCGCGCTGCGGCACCGGTCTGTCCGACCACGAGCTGGCCCAGGGCTACGAGACGGTGGTCGACCCGTCCGTCTACGTCCGCTTCCCGCTGACCTCGGGCCCGCTGGCCAGCAAGGCCTCGCTACTGGTGTGGACGACCACGCCGTGGACTCTGGTCTCCAACGTCGCGGTCGCCGCCCACCCGGAGGTGACCTACGTGGTCGCCACCGACGGCACCGAGCGGGTCGTCGTCGCCGAGCCCCTGGTCGAGAAGGCGCTGGGCGAAGGCTGGAGGCTGACCGGCGAGCGGTTCACCGGCAAGGAGATGGAGCGCTGGACCTACCGGCGTCCGTTCGACCTGCTGGCCGTCGAGGGCGCCCACTTCGTCGTCAACGCCGAGTACGTCACCACCGAGGACGGCACCGGCATGGTCCACCAGGCGCCCGCCTTCGGCGCGGACGACCTCGCGACCTGCCGCGCCTACGGCCTGCCGATGGTCAACCCGGTCCGCGCCGACGGCACCTTCGAGCCCGAACTCCCGCTGGTGGGCGGCGTGTTCTTCAAGAAGGCGGACGAGGCCCTGGTGGCCGACCTGCAGGCGCGCGGGCTGCTGTTCCGCCACGTCCCGTACGAGCACAGCTACCCGCACTGCTGGCGCTGCCACACCGCGCTGCTCTACTACGCGCAGCCGTCCTGGTACGTGCGCACCACGGCGGTCAAGGACGCCCTGCTGCGGGAGAACGAGGCCACCAACTGGCACCCGGAGAGCGTCAAGTACGGCCGTTTCGGCGACTGGCTGAACAACAACATCGACTGGGCGCTCAGCCGTAACCGCTACTGGGGCACCCCGCTGCCGATCTGGCGCTGCGAGAACGACCACCTCACCTGCGTCGGATCGCTCGACGAGCTGGGCGAGCTGACGGGCCGTGACCTCAGCGAGCTGGACCCGCACCGGCCCTTCATCGACGAGGTCGTCTTCGACTGCCGCGAGTGCGGCACCACCGCCACCCGCGTGCCGGAGGTCATCGACGCCTGGTACGACTCGGGCTCCATGCCCTTCGCCCAGTACGGCTACCCGTACGCGAACAAGGAGCTGTTCGAGGCGCGTTACCCGGCGCAGTTCATCTCCGAGGCCATCGACCAGACCCGCGGCTGGTTCTACACGCTGATGGCGGTCGGCACGCTGGTGTTCGACAAGTCCTCGTACGAGAACGTGGTCTGCCTGGGCCACATCCTGGCCGAGGACGGCCGCAAGATGTCCAAGCACCTCGGCAACATCCTCGACCCGATCGAGCTGATGGACACCAACGGCGCGGACGCGGTGCGCTGGTTCATGGCCGCCGGCGGCTCCCCCTGGAGCGCCCGCCGGGTCGGTCACGGCACGATCCAGGAGGTCGTCCGCAAGACGCTGCTGACCTACTGGAACACCGTGGCCTTCCAGGCCCTCTACGCCCGCACCGCCGGCTGGGCCCCCTCCGACGCCGACCCCGCCGTCGCGGACCGTCCGCTGCTCGACCGCTGGCTGATCGGCGAACTCCACGCGCTGGTACGGGACGTGGACGCGGCGCTGGAGGCCTTCGACACCCAGCGGGCCGGCAAGCTGCTGTCCGCCTTCGTCGACGACCTGTCCAACTGGTACGTCCGCCGCGGCCGTCGCCGCTTCTGGCAGGGCGAGCCGGCCGCGCTCGCCACGCTGCACGAGACGCTGGAGACGGTCACCCGGCTGATGGCCCCGCTCACCCCGTTCATCACCGAGCGGGTCTGGCAGGACCTGGTCGTCCCGGTCGTCCCCGGCGCTCCGGAGTCGGTCCACCTGGCGAGCTGGCCGGAGGCGGACGAGTCGCTGATCGACACGGACCTCTCCCGTCACATGGCGCTGGTGCGCCGCCTGGTGGAGCTGGGCCGCGCGACCCGTGCGGACAGCGGCGTGAAGACCCGTCAGCCGCTGTCGCGTGCCCTGGTCTCGGCGCAGGGTTACCAGGAGCTGCCGCCGGAGCTGCTGGCACAGATCGCGGAGGAGCTGAACGTCACCGCGATCGAGTCGCTGGCGGAGGTCGGCGGCTCACTGGTGGACACCAGCGCGAAGGCCAACTTCCGCGCGCTGGGCAGGCGTTTCGGCAAGGGCGTCCAGGACGTCGCCAAGGCGGTCGCCGCGGCGGACGCGGCCGCGCTCAACGCCGCGCTGCGCAGCACCGGCTCCGCCGAGGTCGAGGTCAACGGCGAGACGGTCTCCCTGTCCCCGGAGGAGGTCGTCATCACCGAGACCCCGCGCGAGGGCTGGGCCGTGGCGAACGAGGCCGGCGCGACGGTCGCGCTCGACCTCCACATCACGCCCGAGCTGCGACTCGCGGGCGTCGCGCGCGACGCCATCCGCCAGGTCCAGGAGGCCCGCAAGAACAGCGGGTTGGACGTCGCGGACCGGATCACGCTGCGCTACCGGGCCGACAGCCCGGACACCGCGGCCGCCCTGACCGCCCACCGCGACCTCCTCGCGGACGAGGTCCTCGCCACGGACTTCGCCGAGGGCGACCCCGAGTGGTCCGACGCCCGGGCGTTCACGGACGAGTCGCTGGGCCTGACCTTCTGGCTGACCCGGGCCTGACGGCCCGTCAGCCTGGGGTACCGCGCCGCGGGACGCGGCGCGNGCGGGACGCGGCGCGGTACCCCCTTCGGCACGTGCGGTGTTGCCGCCTCCGGCGGCCGTCCGAGAATGAGGTATGGCGTCAAGCACGGGACCCGACGCTCCGGGCCGTGCCGCGCCGGAGCGGCCCGACGCGCGGGGTGAGCGCTGGTGGCCCGTGGCACTGGCCGTCGTGGTGGCCGCCGGCCTGCACGTCGCGCTGCCGGCGCGGTACCGGGTCGACCCGCCGTGGGTGGTCCCCGTCGTGCTGTTCATCCTGCTGGCCGTGCTCGTCGTCGGGGATCCCGGCCGGATCGACCGGCAGAAGGCGTGGCTGCGGGTGGCCACCGACGCGATGATCGCTTTCGTCACGGTGGCGAACCTGGTGGCAGCCGGACTGCTGGTGGCCGACATCCTCACCGGCAACAAGGTCTTCGCGAACAACGCCACGGGCCTGCTGGCGACCGGCGGAGTCGTGTGGATCACCAACGTGATCGCGTTCGCGCTCTGGTACTGGGACCTCGACCGCGGCGGCGCGGCGTCCCGGGCCCATCCGGCTCGCGCGCCGGACCCCGCTTTCGTCTTTCCGGAAATGCAGCACTCCAGCCACCGCCCCGCCTGGACACCGGGGTTCGCCGACTACCTGTCGCTGGCGTTCTGGACCGCCACGGCACTCAGCCCCACGGACGTCTCCGCGATCAGGCCCTGGGCGAAACTGCTGATGATGACCGAGGCGGCGGTCTCCCTGGTGATCGCGGCGCTGGTCATCGCCCGCGCGATCAACATCCTGCAGTAGCAACGGACGACAACGACCGACCGCCGACCGCTCCCGAGGTGCGGGGAGCGACCGGCGGTCGGTCGTACGGGTGCTGACGATCTGTCAGGACTCGTCGTCCTGGTCGATCAGGAAGCCGCGCATGGGCTGGGGTGCCTGCTGCAGCGGAGGCTGCGGCCGGACCGCCGCCATGGGCTGGGTCATCGCCGCCGGAGGCGTCGGCTGCGGGGCGCCGGCGGGCGCGAACCCGTTGCCGCCGAAGCTCGGCTGGGGCGCGGCACCGTTTCCGCCGCCGAAGGACCCGCCGCCGAAGCTCTGGTTCCCACCGAAGCTCGGGGCGCCAGAGCTCATCGGCGAGGCACCGACCGGCGTCATGGACGGCGTCGGCATCGGGGACGGCGCCGGCGGCAGCGAGGCCGTGGCCGGGGTGCGCGGCGGGGCGAGCGAGTCGTCCGCCTGCGACTCCAGCTGGCGCAACTGCGTCTCCAGGTAGGACTTCAGGCGCGTGCGGTACTCGCGCTCGAAGGCGCGCAGGTCCTCGACCTTGCGCTCCAGCGTGGCGCGGGCGGACTCCAGGGAGCCCATGGCGACGCGGTGCTTCTCCTGGGCGTCCCGCTCGAGGGCGTCGGCCTTGGCGCGGGCGTCGCGCTCCAGACCCTCGGCGCGGCTGCGGGCCTCTCCGACGATCTTGTTGGCCTCGGAGCGGGCCTCGGCGATCGCCTGGTCGGCGGTCTGCTGGGCCAGCGCGAGGACGCGGGCGGCGCTGTCGTTGTTCGGCTGCTGCTGGGCCGGCAGGTGCGGCTGCAGCTGACCCATGGGCTGCAGACCGCCGCCCATGGTGTGGCCGCCCATCGGGCCGCCCTGCATCTGCGGGGCCGGCTGCAGCTGCGGACCGCCGGGGCCGGGCAGGGCCGGGGCGCCCGGAAGCGCCGGCTGGCCGGGGTGGCCCATCGGCGGCTGGCCCGGGTGGCCCTGCATCTGCTGACCGGGCATCTGCTGGCCGGGCATCTGCGGCGGCATGCCCTGCTGCGGAACCGGCGGGCCGGATATGGCAGCGGGGACCGGAGCACCGCCCGGACGCTGGTGCTGCTCCTGCTCCTTGCGCATGTTCTGCTGGTTCTGCGCCGCGGCACGAGTCGCGGCGGCCAGTTTGGCGCGCAGGTCCTCGTTCTCCCGCAGCAGTCGGGTCAGCTCTCCCTCGACCTCGTCGAGGAAGGCATCGACCTCGTCCTCGTCATAGCCTTCGCGGAGGCGGACGGTCGTGAACTGCTTGTTCCGCACGTCCTCGGGGGTCAATGCCATCTCTTCACCTCAACGTGATCGTCGGACAGTTCGGCGCGTGAAACCCTCATCACATCGCCGCCACGACCTGGATCAGAATCAACACAATGATGATCAGCAGCATGAAGGCCAGGTCGAGCGCCACTCCCCCGAAGCGGACCGGCCGGATCCATCGGCCGAGCAGCTTGAGCGGGGGATCCGTGACGGTGTAGACGCTCTCCAGGACGACCACCATGGCGCGACCGGGGCGCCAGTCGCGGGCGAAGAACTGCACCCAGTCCATCACCATGCGGATCAACAGCAGACCGAGGAAGCAGTACAGCACGATGTACAGCACCTGCCATACAACGTTCACCGCAGCGTCTCCCCTCGATCCTTCGTTCTTCTCACAGAGCGTCAGCTCTGGTTGAAGAAACCACCCTCGGCGATCCTGGCCTTGTCCTCCGCCGTGACATCGACGTTAGCAGGAGACAGCAGGAACACCTTCTGCGTCACTCGCTCGATGCTGCCGTGCAGTCCGAAGACGAGTCCGGCTGCGAAGTCTACGAGTCGCTTGGCGTCCGTGTCGTCCATCTCCGTGAGATTCATGATCACAGGGGTGTTCTCGCGGAAGTGTTCCCCGATGGTACGGGCCTCGTTGTAGGTCCGCGGATGCAGCGTGGTGATGCGGTAAGGCTCCCGTTCGGAGGCGGACTTGGAGGTGATCACCGGCGCACTCTTCTCGACGGAACGACGTTCGGGTGTGATGGATGCCACTGGCGCCATCCGCGGCTCGGGACGCATCGGCGCGATCACGGCCGAGGTGGCGACGGGAGCCGGAGCCGGGCGCGGGACCTCCTCGGTGCGGCCCGTCCGCAGGGGCTCGGGCTCGGGGCCGTAGTCCTCGTCGTCAGGGTCGTAGCCCTGAGCGTCGTAACCATCGTCCTCCACGAGACCGAGGTAGACCGCCATCTTGCGCATTGCGCCGGCCATACTCCTGTCCTCCGCTCTGTGGTGGATCGGCCCGGGGCGGTTCTACGATCCACGACCTGCCCCCGCTGCGCGAGGGAGATTCCTGATTGTCCGGATTTGTTCTTCCGGTCTGATCTTCTAACTGGTGACGTTACCGGAGCGGTGGCCGCGCACCGAGCACCGCCGTTCCGACACGGACGTGTGTCGCACCGGCGGCGATGGCCTCCTCCAGGTCCCCGCTCATCCCTGCGGAGACCATCGTGGCAGCCGGGTGCGCCTTTCGTACGGCGGATGCGATTTCCGCGAGGCGGTCGAACGCGGCACGTGGATCGCCTGCGTACGGTCCGACGAGCGGGGCGACCGCCATCACCCCGTCAAGTCGCAGGCCCGGAGCGGAAGATACGGCCTCGGCCAACTCCTCGACGCGGGCCGGCGCGACGCCGCCGCGGGCCTGGGCCTCGGGGGTGTCCCCCTCGAGGCCGACCTGGATCAGGCACCCCAGATCGCGGCGTCCGCTTTTCCGTACTTCGTTGGAGAGAGCGGTGACGAGTCGGAGCCGGTCCACGGAATGCACACAGTCGGCGTAACGCAGAACAGAACGGACTTTGTTGGTCTGCAATTGGCCGACGAAATGCCACCGGAGCGTCAGGTCCGCGCATTCCGCGGCCTTCGGTGCGGCGTCCTGATCGCGGTTCTCCGCAACGTCCGTGACACCGAGTCCGGAAAGGAGCCGGGTGTCGGAAGCGGGGTAGGTCTTGGTGACGACGATCAGCGTGACGTCCGCGCGCGGGCGGCCGGCTGCGGCGCACGCCGCGGCGATGCGCTGCTCCACGGCGGTGAGGTTGGCGCGGAGCTCCTCGACGCGCGCCGTCATGAGCCGTCCCCGAGTCGGATGTAGCTGCCGAGCCGACCGGTGGTCCGCTCCCGGCGGTAGGAGAAGTGGTCCTTCGACTCGACCGTGCAGACGCCGAGTTCGGCGACCTCGGTCACCCCCAGCTCGGCGAGCTGGGAGCGGACCCCGGCGGGGATGTCGAGGGAGGGGGTGCCCCAGCTGGTCTCCGCGTAGGCGGCCGGGGTGTCCTCGGCGACGGCGGCGCGGAGATCGGCGGGGACTTCGTAGCAGCGTCCGCAGACGCCGGGCCCGATGAGAGCGCTGACGCGCTCGGGGTGCGCGCCGCGCTCCCGCATCAGGCGGAGGACGGTCCCGGTGACATGGGCGGCGAGGCCGGGCCGTCCGACGTGGGCCGCGCCGACGACCCGGGCGACGGGGTCGACGAGGAGGAGCGGCGTGCAGTCCGCGGTGAGGACCGCGAGGACCAGGTCCGGCCGGTCCGTGACCACGGCGTCGACGGAGGGCGCGTGGCCCGCGGGCTGACGTTCCGTCACGATGGCGCCGTCGGCGCCGTGCACCTGGTTCATCCAGACGACGTCGGCGGCGGCGAAGCCGAGCGCCTTCGCGACGAGCTCCCGGTTCTCGGACACGGCGGCGGGGTCGTCACCGACGGCGCCGCCGAGGTTCAGCGACGCGTACGGCCCGCTGCTCACCCCGCCCCACCGGGTGGTGAACGCGACCCGCGCCCCGGGCAGTTCGCCAGTCTGAACGATCATGCCGCTCACCCTACCGAACCATTCGGGGGCGCGAGGAACTGCGCGATCGGCCCACCACCCGCGGAGGTCCGACCCCATCGGCGGGACGAACCTCCCCGAGCGGTGTGTNTCGCCCAGCTCCTCGCGCCCCTGGCAGTGCGACTACGGCTTGAGGAAATCGGGAACGTCCAGCTCCTCCGCCGGGGTGTCGACGAAGGCCGGGCGCGCCGGAGGCGCCTGCTGGGGCACCGGCGGGATCGTGGGCTCGGGCGCGACCGGACGCGGAGCGTCCTCCGCACGCGGCACCGCCCCGAGATGCAGGCCGCGGCCGCCCGCCGCCGTGGCGCCGCTGGTGCGCGGGGCATCCGCCTGCGCGGACGCGGACTTGGTGCCCATGATCGGCGTCTCGCGCACGATCGGGGTCGGCTGCCCGCCGTCGAACCCGGCCGCGATGACGGTGACCCGGACCTCGTCGCCCAGGGCGTCGTCGATGACGGCACCGAAGATGATGTTCGCCTCGGGGTGCGCGGCCTCGCTCACCAGCTGGGCGGACTCGTTGATCTCGAACAGGCCCAGGTCGGAGCCGCCCGAGATGGAGAGCAGCACGCCGCGGGCGCCGTCGATGGACGCCTCCAGCAGCGGGGAGGAGATGGCCATGACCGCCGCGGCCTTCGCCCGGTCCTCGCCGCGCGCCGAGCCGATGCCCATGAGGGCCGAACCCGCGCCGGACATCACGGACTTGACGTCGGCGAAGTCGAGGTTGATCAGGCCGGGGGTGGTGATCAGGTCGGTGATGCCCTGGACACCGGAGAGCAGCACCTGGTCCGCCGAGCGGAACGCGTCCAGCACGCTGACCTGGCGGTCGGAGATGGAGAGCAGCCGGTCGTTCGGGATGACGATGAGGGTGTCCACCTCCTCGCGCAGCTGCGCGATGCCGTCCTCCGCCTGGTTCGCGCGGCGGCGGCCCTCGAAGGTGAACGGGCGGGTGACCACGCCGATGGTCAGCGCACCGAGGGAGCGGGCGATGTTGGCGACGACAGGAGCGCCGCCGGTGCCGGTGCCGCCGCCCTCGCCTGCCGTCACGAAGACCATGTCGGCGCCCTTGAGCACCTCTTCGATCTCCTCGCGGTGGTCCTCGGCGGCCTTGCGGCCGACCTCCGGGTTGGCGCCGGCGCCCAGGCCGCGGGTCAGCTCACGGCCGACGTCCAGCTTGACGTCGGCGTCGGACATGAGCAGGGCCTGCGCATCCGTGTTGATCGCGATGAACTCGACGCCCTTGAGCCCGACCTCGATCATCCGGTTGATGGCGTTGACGCCGCCGCCGCCGATCCCGACGACCTTGATGACTGCGAGGTAGTTCTGGGGTGCTGCCACGTCGGAAGGCCTCTCGCCTCGGTTTGCCTGTGCCGGAGGGGCGGGGGAGGCCCGACCCATAACCCTAAACCTTACGTTTAGAGTTGATGCAGTGTCACTGCGCCATTGTCTTCTGTCACAGGACACTAGGACTCCACGCAATCGCGTTCAATGGACACGCCGAGTCCGCGCGTTTTTATTGTGAGCCTATGCGATCTACGGGCTGGGTGTTCACCCGGGGGTGCACCAGGTTCGTACCGGAGTTCCCCCCGCGTCAACACCGTATCGCCCGGCTCAGCCCCGAATCGCCGGTGAGTCAGGGGAACTGACGTCGTATCGGCTCGCCTTCTGCCGCATCAGCGCGGCGAGGACGACGGCCTTGCGCGGGTTCTCCTCGGGGCTGCCCCACACCACCGTGACGCCGCCGGTGAGCTGCAGTTCGATGTCGTCGAAGGAGTGCACGGTCAGCACCCGGGTGCGCGAAGCCACAGGCGCCGGAAGGGACTTGGCCACCTCGACCGCCCCGTTCACCAGCACCGGCTCCGGGAACTGCGCCAGCGCGGCGCGGCCCGCGGCGGACAGTGAGAGCTCGACCACGGGCACGCCCGCCGGGGGCCGGGCGTCCGTCGCGAAGCGCACTCCCCCGGCGTCGACCTGGGTGAACTTCCCGTCGCCGCCCTTGATGGCGGCGACCGGCACCCGCTCCGTGATCCGGATGCGGACCGTGTGCGGGAAGGAGGTGCTGACGTCCGCGCGGGCCACCCGGGGCAGCGCCTTCTCGATGCGGTCCGCGATGGCCCCGGTGTCCAGCGACTCCACCGGCCCGCCGTACGGAACCTGTGCGGCGGCGGTGACCTGATCGGTCGTCAGCACCTTGGTGCCGCTGACCGTGGTGGTCCGGACGTCGAAGACGGAGGAGAACCACACCAGCCAGACGAGGGTGCCGAGCAGCGCCGCGCCGAAGGCGACGACGACGGCGATCCCCCGCCGGGACAGGCGCAGCTTCGGGCGCGGCGGCCGCGGGTAGGCGGCCGCCTCCTCCTCCAGCTCGTCCGAGACCAGGTCAGCCACGTCGGCGGCCGCTCCTCGCACTCTCCTGGACGGCCTCGTAGACCATGCCGACCAGCAGTTCGTCCGCGTCGCGGCGGCCGAAGGCGGCGGCGGCGTGGCTCATCTCCCACAGCCGCTGCGGGTCCGTCAGCACCGGCAGCAGCTGGGACTCGATCCACTGCGGGGTGAGTTCGGCGTCGTCGACCAGCAGGCCGCCGCCGGCCCGGACCACGGGCTGGGCGTTGAGGCGCTGCTCGCCGTTGCCGATCGGAAGCGGCACGAAGGCGCCCGGCAGGCCGACGGCGGCGAGCTCGGCGACGGTCATCGCGCCGGCCCGGCACAGCATCAGATCCGCCGCGGCATAGGCGAGATCCATCCGGTCGAGGTACGGCACGGCCCGGTACGGGGGCATGCCCGGCAGCTCGTCGATGACCGGCAGCTCGTTCTTCGGGCCGACCGCATGCAGGATCTGCACGCCGTACTGCTGCAGCCGCGGCGCGATGGCCTGGATCGTCTCGTTCAGGCGGCGCGCGCCCTGGGACCCGCCGGAGACGAGCAGCGTGGGCAGCCGCTGGTCGAGGCCGAAGTAGTGCCGGGCCTCGGGGCGCAGGGCGCCGCGGTCCAGCGTCGCGATGGAGCGGCGCAGCGGGATGCCGATGTAGCGGGCGTCGCGCAGCTTGCTGTCGGGGGTGCTGACCGCGACGTGCGTGGTGTAGCGGGAGCCGATCTTGTTGGCCAGGCCGGGGCGGGCGTTGGCCTCGTGGACCACGATGGGCACGCCCATGCGCTTGGCCGCGAAGTAGGCGGGCATGGCGACGTAGCCCCCGAAGCCGACCACGGCGTCCGCCTTGGTCCGCTCCAGGATGTCCTGGACGGCCTTCACGGTGCCGCGCAACCGCCCTGGCACGGTGATGAGTTCGGGCGTGGGCTTGCGCGGCAGCGGGACGGCCGGGATCAGTGCGAGTTCGTAGCCGCGTTCCGGGACCAGGCGGGTCTCCAGCCCCCGTTCCGTGCCCAGTGCGGTGATGCCGACCGTGGGGTCGTGCCGCCGCAGTGCGTCCGCCAGGGCGAGCGCGGGCTCGATGTGACCGGCGGTCCCCCCGCCGGCGAGAACGACATGCACCGAAATTCACCGCTCCCTGCGCGGGCGGGGCTTTCGGCCCAGCCGCGCGATAGTCCGCTCCGGGCGCCGGAGGATCCGGCGCCGGTTCTTGGTCCTCCGGGCGGCGAGCGCCGCCTTCGCGGCCGGTTCGCTGCGTGCGAAGCAGAGCAGCATGCCGACCGCGAACATGGTGGGCAGGAGCGAGGAGCCTCCGTAGGAGAACATCGGGAGCGGGACGCCCGCGATGGGCAGAAGTCCCAGCACCGCCCCGATGTTGATCACGGCCTGAGCCATGATCCAGGTGGTGGCGCCTCCCGCTGCGTACCTGATGAAGGGGTCCTTCGTCCGTCCGGCCACGCGGATACCCGCATACCCTAGTGCCGCGAAGAGACCGAGGACCGACAGCGTCCCCGCGAGGCCGAGTTCCTCGCCCGTGACAGCGAAGATGAAGTCGGTGTGCGGCTCCGGAAGTTGGCCCCACTTCTCGATGCTGGCGCCCAGCCCGGTGCCGAACAGCCCGCCGGAGGCGAGGGCGTAGACGCCGTGCACGGCCTGCCAGCAGGAGCCGTCGGCGGGGATGTGGGTGGCCCCGATGCAGCTCAGCCGGTCGAGCCGGTGCGGCACCAGGATGACCAGGACCGCGCTGACGCCGACGGCCACAGCGGCCGTGACGGCGAAGAGCTTTGACGGTGCGCCGGCCAGCCAGAGCAGGCCGAAGAGCAGGGCGCAGATGATCATGGCGGTGCCCATGTCGCCGCCGGCGAGGACCAGCGTCAGCAGCAGGCCCGCGACCGGCACGAGCGGGACGAGCAGGTGCTTCCACTGGTCGAGCAGCCGCATCTGGCTCTTCCGGGCCAGCAGGTCGGCCCCCCAGAGGACCAGGGCGATCTTGGCGAACTCGGACGGCTGGATCTGGAAGCCGGCGCCGAAGCGCAGCCAGTTGCGGTTGCCGTTGACGGCGGTGCCGACGCCGGGGATCGCGACGAGCGCGAGCATGCCCACCACGCCGAGCAGCAGCGGATACGCCAGGGCCCGGTGCAGCCGCGGGGCGACGCGCGCGGCGAGGGCCATCAGCACCGCGCCGATCACCACGCTGATCAGCTGCTGCTTGAAGAAGTAGTAGAACGGCAGGCTCAGGTTCTTGGCCTCGATCTGGGAGGCCGAGAAGACCATCACCAGACCGAGGACGAGGATCAGCGACGCCGAGCCGAGGATGAGGTAGTACGGCGTCAGCGGCTTCGCCAGGCCGCTCTGCAGGTGGCGCTTGGCCCGGCTGAGCCGGGGGAACCGGCTGTAGGACCGGAACAGGCTGACGGAGGTGGAGAAACGATCCGTCGTGCCCGGTGCGCGCACATCCGTGCGGGCCACTGCGCTTCTCCCTCCGGTCGGTAGGTGCACCGCTGCCCGCGCCCGCGCGGCGGAGCCCCAGGTGTCCGCAGCCACGCGCCCCTAAGGGGCGGGGGCGACCACCGCTGCTGCGAAAAGGTCGCCGCGTTCACCGTAGTTGGTGAACATGTCCATCGAGGCGCAGGCGGGAGCAAGGAGCACCGTGTCGCCCGGCCGGGCGAACTCGCGGGCCAGGCGGACGGCTTCGGCCATCGCCTCGGCGCCCTTCGGGCCGTCGGGCAGCTCGACCACGGGGACGCCCGGGGCGTGCGCCGCGAGCGCCTCGCGGATCACCGCCCGGTCCTGGCCCATCAGCACCGCGGCCCGCAGGTGGCCGGCCGCGCCCTGGGCCAGCTCGTCCATCTCGGCGCCCTTGGCCAGGCCGCCCGCGATCCAGACCACCGACTCGTAGGCGGCCAGGGAGGCCGCCGCCGCATGGGGGTTGGTCGCCTTGGAGTCGTCGATGTACCGGACGCCGTCCTGCTCCGCGACGAAGGCGATCCGGTGCTTGTCCGGCGTGAAGGCGCGCAGGCCGTCGCGGACCGCGCGGGGCTCGACGCCGTAGGCACGGGCCAGGGCCGCGGCCGCCAGGGCGTCGGCGATGTTGTGCGGGGCAGGCGGGTTGACGTCGTTCACCGAGGCCAGCTCGGCCGCCGCGCGCTGCCGGTCGGCGACGAAGGCGCGGTCCACCAGCAGGCCGTCCACGACGCCCAGTTGGGACAGGCCGGGCGCTCCCAGGGTGAAGCCCACGGCGCGGCAGCCCTCCACCACGTCGGCCTCGCGGACCAGCGCTTCCGTCGTGGGGTCGGCGGTGTTGTAGACGCAGGCGACGACGTTGCCCTCGTAGATCCGGCCCTTGTCGGCGGCGTAGGCCTCCATGGAGCCGTGCCAGTCCAGGTGGTCAGGGGCGACGTTGAGCACGACGCCGCTGAACGGGCGCAGACTCGGGGCCCAGTGCAGCTGGTAGCTGGACAGCTCGACCGCCAGCACGTCGTAGGGCTCCTCGGCCAGCACCGCGTCCAGCACCGAGACGCCGACGTTGCCCACCGCGGCCGTCCGCTTGCCCGCCGCGGTCAGGATGGAGGCGAGCATCTGCGTGGTCGTGGTCTTGCCGTTGGTGCCGGTGACGCAGAGCCAGGGGGCCGGCTCGCCGGTCTCCGGCAGCGGCCGCCGCAGCCGCCAGGCGAGTTCGACGTCCCCCCAGATCTCCACGCCGGCCTGGGCGGCGGCCTTGAACAGCGGGGCGAACGGCGGCCAGCCAGGGGAGGTGACGATCAGTTCGGTGCCCTCGGGCAGCGTGTCGCCGTCGCCCAGCCGGACCGTGATGCCGAGCGCCCGCAGCTCCTCCGCCTGGGCCTGCTGCCGCGGGCCGTCGCCGCCGTCCACGACGGTGACGACCGCGCCGCGCTCCCGCAGCACCTTGGCGGCCGGGACGCCGGAGACGCCCAACCCGGCGACGGTGACCCGCTTCTGCCGGAACGTCACCTCATTCATCAGGAGGTCACCCAACCCGCGTAGAAGAGGCCCAGGCCGACGGCCACGCACAGGCCCTGGATGATCCAGAACCGGACCACGATCAGGACCTCGGACCAGCCCTTGAGTTCGAAGTGGTGCTGCAGCGGCGCCATCTTGAAGACGCGCCTGCCGGTCATCCGGAAGGACCCGACCTGGATGATCACGGACAGGGTGATCAGCACGAACAGGCCGCCCAGGATGGCGAGCAGCAGCTCGGTGTGGGAGCAGATCGCCAGACCGGCCAGCGCGCCGCCGAGGGCCAGCGAGCCGGTGTCGCCCATGAAGATCTTGGCGGGCGAGGTGTTCCACCACAGGAAGCCGAAGCAGGCGCCCATCAACGCGGCTCCGACGACGGCGAGATCGAGGGGATCGCGTACCTCGTAGCAGGTGGCCAGCGCGGTGGCCTGGGAGGCGCAGGTCTGGCCGTACTCCCAGATGCCGATGAAGACGTAGGCGCCGAAGACCATCACCGAGGCGCCGGTCGCCAGGCCGTCCAGACCGTCCGTCAGGTTCACGCCGTTGGACATGGCCAGGATCATGAAGATGGCCCAGATGGCGAAGAGCACCGGGCCGAGCTTCCAGCCGAAGTCGGTGACGAAGGAGAGCTTAGTCGAGGCCGGGGTCCATCCGCGCTCGTCGGGGAAGCGCAGCACGCCGATGGCGAAGACGATGCCGACGATCAGCTGTCCGGCCATCTTGGCCTTGGCCCGCAGACCCAGCGAGCGCTGCTTGACGATCTTGATGTAGTCGTCGAGGAAGCCGACCAGCCCCAGGCCCGCGAAGAGGAAGAGGACCAGGATGCCCGAGGCGGTGGGCTCGGTGCCCAGCGCCAGGTGGGTCAGCGCGTAGGCCAGCAGCGTGGCCAGGATGAAGGCGATGCCGCCCATCGTCGGAGTGCCGCGCTTGCTGTGGTGCGCCTTCGGGCCGTCGTCGCGGATCATCTGGCCGTAGCCGTGCCGGGCCAGGATCCGGATCAGGATCGGTGTGCCGATGAGCGAGAAGAACAGGGCGAAGGCCGCCGCGAAGAGGATCGCCTTCACTCGGCCGCTCCGTCCGCCAGCAGGGCCTGGGCGACACGCTCCAGCCCCACCGAACGCGACGCCTTCACCAGCACCACGTCCCCTGGCCGGACCTGCTGCCGCAGCAGCTCGATCGCCGTATCCGCATCGGGCACCTGCACGGACTCCTCACCCCACGAACCTTCGTTCCTCGCGCCGAGCTCCATCACGGCCGCGTCCGTGCCGCCCACCGCCACCAGCGTGGAGATGTTCAGCCGGACCACGAACCGCCCCAGTGCGTCGTGCTCGGCCACGGACTCGTGGCCGAGCTCCCGCATCTCCCCCAGCACCGCCCAGGTCCGGCGCGCCTCCGGCCCGCGTCCCGCGATGGCGACGAGGGCGCGCAGCGCGGCGCGCATGGACTCCGGACTGGCGTTGTACGCGTCGTTGATGACGGTGACGCCGTCCGGACGGTCCGTCACCTCCATCCGCCACTTGGACAGGCTGCCGGCCCCGCTCAGCGCGGACGCGATCGCCTCGGTGTCCATGCCGCAGGCCAGCGCGACCGCGGCGGCGGCGAGGGCGTTGCTCACGTGGTGCTCACCGTAGAGCTGCAGGGCGACCGGCGCGGAACCCGCAGGGGTGACCAGGGTGAACGACGGGCGTCCCGAGGCGTCCAGGACGACGTCCGCGGCGCGCACGTCGGCCTGCTCGGACTCGCCGAAGTACAGCACCTTCGCCTTGGTCCGCGCGGCCATGCCGCGCACCAGCGGATCGTCGGCGTTGAGCACGGCGGTGCCCGACTCCGGCAGGGACTCGACGAGTTCGCCCTTCGCCTGGGCGGTGCCCTCGCGGCTGCCGAACTCCCCCACGTGCGCGGAGCCGACGTTGAGCACCAGCCCCACCCGGGGCGGCGTGATGGCGCAGAGCGAGGCGATGTGCCCCTTGCCGCGCGCCCCCATCTCCAGCACCAGGAAGTCCGTGTCCTGACGGACCTTCAGCGCCGTGATGGGGAAGCCCAGTTCGTTGTTGAAGCTGCCCTCGGTGTAGACGGTGCCGCCGTGCCTGCCCAGCACCTGGGCGAGCAGGTCCTTGGTGCTGGTCTTGCCGACGGAGCCGGTCAGGCCGACCACGGTGGTCGCCGTCAGCCGCGAGGTGACCTCGTGGGCCAGGGCCGCGAGGGCCTCCAGCACGTCGGTCACGATCACGGCCGGGACGCCGACGGGACGGGTCGCCAGCACGCCGACGGCACCGCCCTCGGTGACCGCCCGGGCGGCGAAGTCGTGGCCGTCCACGCGCTCGCCGACGACCGCGGTGAACAGCGAGCCGGGCTCGACCTGCCGCGAGTCGTAGACCACGGGGCCGGTGACGCGCACCGACGGGTCCGGGCAGTCGGACAGCGTCCCTCCGGTGGCCTGGGCCACCTCGGCGAGGGTCAGGGGGATCACGTTGTCTCTACTCCTCGTTGGAGTGTCGGGCGGGGTCGAGGCGCTCGATGGCCTGGCGGAGCACGACGCGGTCGTCGAAGGGGCGGACCTCGCCCTTCACGTACTGGCCGACCTCGTGGCCCTTGCCGGCCACCAGGATCGAGTCGCCCGGGTGGGCGCGGGCCACGGCGGCCGCGATGGCACGGGAGCGGTCGGGTTCCAGCAGCACCTCCCCGCGCTCGGCCTCGGGCACCTCGACGGCGCCCTTGAGCATCGCGGCGAGGATCGCGAGGGGGTCCTCGCTGCGCGGGTTGTCGCTGGTGAGCACGGCCGTGTCGGCGAGCCGGACGGCCAGCGCGCCCATCGGGCCGCGCTTGAACGGGTCCCGGTCGCCGCCGCAGCCGACCACCACGTGCACCCGGCCCTTGGTGACCTCGCGCAGCGCCTTGAGCGCGCCCTCCAGGGCGTCCGGCTTGTGCGCGTAGTCGACCACGGCCAGGTAGGGCTGTCCGGCGTCGACCTGCTCCATCCGGCCGGGGACGCCGGGCACGGCGGCCACGCCGGCGGCCGCCTTCTCCAGCGGCAGCCCCGCGCAGGCCGCGGCCACGACGGCGGCGAGGGCGTTGGCGACGTTGAAGGGACCGGGCAGGGGTGACGCGGCGTCAACTTCCTGGCCGTCAGGTCCGGTGATCCGGAAGGTTGATCCGGCGTGCCCGAGGTGGACGTTCTCGGCGCGCCAGTCGGCGGCGGGGTCGCCCTCGGCGGAGTAGGTGACCACCGGCACCTGGGCCTCCTCGGCGAGGCGGCGGCCGTAGCGGTCGTCGATGTTGACCACGCCGAGGCGGGACCGGCGCGGGGTGAACAGCCCGGCCTTGGCCCGGAAGTAGTCCTCCATGTCCGGGTGGAAGTCCAGGTGTTCGGGCGAGAGGTTGGTGAAGACCGCCACGTCGTAGACGACGCCGTCGACCCGGCCGAAGACCAGGGCGTGGCTGGAGACCTCCATCGCCACCGAGTCCGCGCCGTGCTCGCGCATCATCGCGAACACCGCGTGCAGGTCGGTGGCCTCGGGGGTGGTCCGCTCCGACTTGATCCGCTGCTCGCCGACCCGCATCTCGACGGTGCCGACCAGCCCGGGCGTGTGGCCGGTGCCGCGCAGCGCGCCCTCGACCAGGTAGGTCGTGGTGGTCTTGCCGCTGGTCCCGGTGATGCCGATGGTGAGCAACTGCTCGGCGGGGCGGCCGTAGACGGCGGCGGCGACCTCGCCCATCCGCCCGCGCGGGTCGGGCACGACGAGCAGCGGCAGCCCGGAGTCGGCGGCGCGGCCGGCGCCGGCCTCGTCGGTCAGCACCGCGACGGCGCCGTGGCCCGCCGCCTGCGCGGCGAAGTCCGCGCCGTGCACGTTGGCTCCCGGCAGCGCCGCGTAGAGGTCACCCGGACGGATGGCGCGGGAGTCGTGCGTGATGCCGGTGATCCGCACCTCGGGTGCCTGCGTGCTCAGGCCCAGCAGGGCCGCGACCTCGGCCAGCGCGAGTGCGCGGGTGGTCGCGGGGCGGAGCGAGGGCTGATCACTTGAGGGCACGGCGGCGAGATTACCCGTACCGGAGTCGTCAGGGCCAAGTGAGGGTGTGGGCTGCATGTTCATGCCCTTTCGTTGTGCCTTTCCGTGGCCGCGCTGTTGACGCACCGTCACCAGTTGACCGGCAGGTTCGCCGGCGCCGCCCCGGTGGGGGCGACCCCGAGGGTCTTCAGCGCGAACTCCATCACCTGCTTGAAGACGGGCCCGCACAGCTGCCCGCCGAAGTGGCCGTTCACCGGCTTCTGCAGCACGCAGGAGACGGTGACGGCAGGCCTGTCGGCGGGCGCGAAGCCGATGAAGGAGGACGTGTAGCTGTGGTAGCCCTTGGTGCCTTCGTCGTACCGGTTGGCCGTGCCGGTCTTGCCCGCCACCAGGTAGCCGGGGATCTGCGCCTTGGTGCCGGTACCCTCCTGGGACGCCACGACGGACTGCAGCATCTGGGCCAGGGTCTGCGCGGTCCGCAGGCTCACCACCCGTGTCTGGGCGGGCGCGGGCGACGGGGTGTACCGGCCGTCCGGCCCGGTCGTCCCCTCGACCAGGGTGGGCGCGACCCGGACCCCGCCGTTGGCGATCGTCGAGTACACGGAGGTGGTCTGCAGCGCGTTGACCGACAGGCCCTGTCCGAAGGGGATGGTGTACTGCTGCGCCGAGTCCCACTTCTGCGGCGGCGGCAGCAGGCCCGGCGTCTCGCCCGGGAAGCCGAGCCCGGTGGGCTGACCGATGCCGAACTTGGTGAGGTAGCCGTAGAGCACCTTGTTCGCCTCGGCCTGGGTGCTGCCCAGGTGCTCGGCCGCGAGGATCGTGCCGATGTTGGACGACTGCGCCAGCACGCCGTTGAGGGTCAGGTGCTCGGTGCCGTGGGCGACGTCGTCGTGGAAGACGGTCGCGGCGCGCGGCAGCGTGCCCGGGACGGTGACGTGGGTGAGCGGCGTCGCGACGTTCTGCTCGAGCACCGCCGCCATCGTCATCAACTTGCTGACGGAGCCCGGCTCGTAGACGTCGGTGAGGGCGGTGTTGGGCAGCGTGGCCGGGTTTGCGTGGGCCAGGTCGTTCGGGTCGAAGCCCGGCGCGGTGGCCATGGCGAGGATCCGCCCGGTGTGCACGTCCTGCACGATGACGTAGCCGCGCAGCGCCCCCGCGGCCTTGACCTCGTCGGCGAGGACCTGCTGGGCCTCCCACTGGATGTCCCGGTTCAGGGTGAGCCGGAGGGAGGACCCGGGCACGGGGTCGGTCTGCCGCTGGCCTCCGGCGGTGGGGACCTCGCGCCCCCCTGACTGCGCGTAGGTGAGCTTCCCGTCGGTGCCGCGCAGCAGTTCGTCGTACTGCTGCTCCAGGCCGCCGGCCCCGTCGCCCTCGGCGTTGACGAACCCGAGGACGGAGGCGGCGAGGCCGCCGTCGGGGTAGACCCGCTTGCTGTGCTCGGACCGGAAGACGCCGTTGAGCGGGTTCGCGCAGGCCTCGCTGACCCGGCCGCTGTCGCCCTGCTTGGTCGCGAGCGCGACCTCCCCGGCGCAGGAGGTGCCCCAGGCCTTGGCCGCGAACTGGCTCTGCAGGGCCTTGATCTGATTCCACGTCTGCGGCGACTGCTGCTTGGCGAGGAGCTGGTAGCGGTCGCCCTTGCCGGTGTAGGTGAGCTTGCGCTGCAGGGTCGCCGCGTCCACGCCCAGGATCGGCGCGAGGAGCTGGGCGGCCTTGGCCGGGGCGTCCTCGATGTGGGACTGGCCCGGCGTGAAGAGATACGGGTCGGCGGTGACGTCGTAGGCGTCCACGGTGGTGGCGAGCGGGTTCCCGGCGGCGTCGGTGATGGTGCCGCGCTGTGCGGGCAGCGCGATCGTCACGTACCGGTTGACGGCGGCCTCGTCCGCGAGGGCGGAGGCGTCCAGGAACTGGAGCTGGACGAGACGCCCCACGAACAGCGTGAACACCGTCCCCAACGCGACGGTCATCAGCCGCAGGCGCCGCCTCGGCTTCCCCATCCGCAGGGGGCCTGCCGGCCCTGACCCGCCGTCAGCCCCACTCCCCCTCGGCGCAGGCGGCCGCGCCACCCTCCCCCCACCAAGCCCCGGCCGGGACGGCACCCCCGCCGAACCATCACGCCCAGCCCGCGACCCGTCCCCGCGCGAAGCGCGGGACGGCACAGCCGACACACCGTCCACGTCCCTGCGCGAAGCGCGGGACGACGGAGCCGACGCAGGGTCAACACCTCCGCCACCCGGCGCGGGGCGCCGCCCCTGGCCTGCGGCGGAGCCACGCCCCGAACGCCCGTCCCCACCGCCGGGCGCGGAGCGCCCCGGCCGGGACGGCACCCCCGCCGAACCATCACGCCCAGCCCGCGACCCGTCCCCGCGCGACGCACGGGACGACGAAGCCGACACACCGTCAGCGTCCCCGCCCCGAGTGGGGCGAGGCGGCGGCCACTGTTCGGCGGACCAGGGGTCGTCGGGGTTGCGGCCGGTCATCGGGGGGACCTCCCGGAGAGGCTGTGCATGACGATCACCTGACGCCGATCAGTCCGTCGCCGGGGCTGGCGGTAGCCGACGACGCGGCGGAGGGGTTCGAACTCGACGACGGCGACGCGGAAGCCGACGCAGAAACCGAAGCGGAGGACGCCGAAGGCGAAGGCGAAGACGACGGAGCCGCGCTCGGCGACGAGGTGGGGACCGGCGGGCCGGTCAGAGGGCTGGTCGTGCCCTGGATGATGCCGTTGGGCTGCAGGAACGCCGGGCCGTTGCCCGGCACCATGCCCAGCTGCCGGGCGCGCTGCTCCAGCGCGTCGGGCGCGGACCACCGGTCGATCTGCTGCTGCAACCCCTGCTGCTCGTCCGTCAGCGTCGTCGTCCGCTTCTGAAGCTTCGTCAGTTCGAAGCTGCCCTGGTTCAGCGCCGTGTTCAGCATCAGCAGCGCGATCAGGCCCCCGGCCAGCAGCACCACGATCAGCAGGGCGAACGGCCCGCGGCCGGCCGGTCTCGCACTCGCCACCGTGCTCCCCCTCCTCCAAGCCCTCGGACTTCCAGGTCAGGTCACGTCAGGTCAGACGCTCCCTGATTCTCTCCGCCGCACGCAGCCGCGCGGGCGCGGCACGACGGTTGCGGGCGAGTTCCTCCTCGCTCGCCTGCTCCGCGCCGCGGGTGAGCAGCCGGAAGCGGGGCTGGTGCTCCTCCGGCACCACCGGGAGCCCGGGCGGGGCCGTCGAGCGCGTCGCCTCCGCGAAGAAGCCCTTGACGATGCGGTCCTCAAGCGACTGGTAGGACATCACCACGATCCGCCCGCCGAGCCCCAGGGCGTCCATCGCGCCGGGGATCGCCCGCTCCAGCACCGCCAGTTCGCGGTTGACCTCGATCCGCAGGGCCTGGAAGGTGCGCTTCGCGGGGTTGCCTCCGGTGCGCCGCGTCGCCGCGGGGATGGCGTTGCGCACCAACTCCACCAGACGCGCGCTCGTCGTGAACGGTTCCTTCTCCCGCTCCCGGACGATCACCGAGGCGATCTTCCCGGCGAACCGCTCCTCCCCGTAGACCTTGAGGATCCGGGCCAGGTCCCCGTGCGAGTAGGTGTTGAGCACCTCGGCCGCGCTCATCCCGGTCGACTGGTCCATGCGCATGTCCAGCGGCGCGTCCTGTGCGTACGCGAACCCCCGCTCCGCCTCGTCGAGTTGCATGGAGGAGACGCCGAGGTCGAAGAGGACGCCGTCGATCCGGTCGATCCCCAGCCGCCCGACCACCTCGGGGATCTCGTCGTAGACGGCGTGCACGAGCGCGGCCCGGTCGCCGAAGGGGGCCAGCCGCTCGCCGGCCAGCCGCAGTGCCTCGGGGTCGCGGTCCACCGCGACCAGCCGGACCTCGGGGAAGCGCCGCAGCATGGCCTCGCTGTGGCCGCCCAGGCCCAGCGTGGCGTCCACCACGACCGCCCCCGGCGCGGAGATCGCGGGGGCGAGCAGGTCCAGACAGCGGTCCAGCATCACCGGGACGTGCTTGGCATTGTCCGCGGCGGTGCTCATCGCTCGGGGTGCCTCTCGTGGTTCGCAGCATGGGCACGTACCACCTGGTCCCCACCCGCTCGCCCGGGGGAAGCGGCGTCTGACACCGGGGAAGTGGAGTCAGCGGCCGGGCGGGCGGAGCGGGAGGAGGCCGGGGGGCGCGTGCGCAGGTTTCGTGCCGTCAGGTCGGGGAAGTTCGCGTCACTCTACTCCACGCGCGTCGCTGGTCAACGAATGGACGACACGTCCGCGTGCCTGCACGCCCCCGGGAAAGTCCAGGTCAGCACGGCAGTTCGGACACCAGCGCGCAGCGCGGCGCGCCGGAGTGCGCCCTGCGGTACGCGCCCCCGGCACCGGACCGCGGCAACGCTCCGGGCCCGCTGACCCGCCTGCCCCGGTTCGGGCAAGATCACCCGGCTCGCCACGAACACGCCCGGTCTCCCCCGCGCGAGTGACGAATCGGCATACGTCACGCAACAATGCAGTCGGGTGGGCCCGAGCCGGGGACAAGGCGGAGGCCCTGTATATCGGGTGGGCCGAGGAGCTGCCGAGTGACGACCTTCAACGAGCGCACCAGTCTCGACCAGCACGCGGCCGGTGGGCTCGCCGAGCTCGGGTCCGTGGTCGAGCGGATCCGGGCCTCGGTGCAGAGCGTGATCGAGGGCAAGCCGGAGGCGGTGGAGCTCGCGCTCACGGTGCTGCTCGCCGAGGGCCACCTGCTGATCGAGGACGTGCCCGGTGTCGGCAAGACCATGCTGGCCAAGGCGCTCGCCCGGTCGGTGGACTGCTCGGTGCGCCGGATCCAGTTCACCCCCGACCTGCTGCCCACGGACATCACCGGCACCAGCGTCTTCGACCAGAACCGGCGCGACTTCGAGTTCAAGCCCGGCGCGATCTTCGCGCAGATCGTCGTCGGCGACGAGATCAACCGCGCCTCGCCGAAGACCCAGTCGGCGCTGCTGGAGTCCATGGAGGAACGCCAGGTCACCGTGGACGGCACCAGCTACCCGCTGCCCGCGCCGTTCATGGTGGTGGCCACCCAGAACCCGATCGAGATGGAGGGGACCTACCCCCTCCCGGAGGCGCAGCGGGACCGGTTCATGGCCCGCATCTCCATCGGCTACCCGGGCCCCGAGGCCGAGCTGCAGATGCTGGACGTGCACGGCGGCGCCGACCCGCTGGACGACCTGCGGGCGGTGGCGCACGCCGACGACGTGCTCAAGCTGATCGAGGTGGTCCGCCGGGTCCACGTCGCGGACGAGCTCAAGCGCTACGCCGTCGCCGTCGTCGCGGCCACCCGCACCTCGCCGGAGCTGCGGCTCGGCGCCTCCCCGCGGGCCACCCTGCACCTGCTGCGCGCCGCCCGCGCCGCCGCCGCGCTCGACGGCCGCACCTACGTGATCCCCGACGACCTGCAGGCGCTCGCCGTGCCGGTGCTGGCGCACCGTCTGCTGCCCACCGCCGAGGCGCAGTTGGGCCGCCGCTCGACCGAGGACGTGGTGCGCGACCTCGTCCGGGCGCTGCCGCTGCCGCAGCCCGGCCAGGGGCGCTGACCGGCATGGCCGCCAAGGCCGCACCCCGCGAGGGCGGAGACCAGGCAGGCACCGGCTTCCGGATCGCCATGCACGGGCTGACCACCCGGGGCCGCTCGTTCCTCGCGGCCGGCCTGACCGCGATCGTCTGCGCCTACGTGCTGGGACAGCCGGCGCTGCTGCAGGTCGGCGTGCTGCTCGCGGTGCTGCCGCTGGGCGCCGTGCTGCTGCTGGTGCGCACCCGCTACCGGGTCGCCAGCGGACGCCGGCTGACGCCCGGTCGGACGCCGGCCGGGACCGAGGCCCGGGTGCAGCTGCGGGTGGACAACGTCTCCCGGGTGCCCACCGGCGTGCTGATGCTGGAGGACCGGGTCCCCTACGTGCTGGGCCCGCGGCCGCGGTTCGTGCTGGACCGGGTAGAGCCGCGCGGCCACCGCGAGGTGTCCTACCGGGTCCGCTCCGACCTGCGCGGCCGCTTCCCGCTCGGCCCGCTGCAGCTGCGCCTTGGCGACCCGTTCGGGCTGTGCGAGCTGACCCGTGCCTTCACCGCCGCCGATGTGCTGACGGTGATCCCGCAGGTGCAGCAGCTGCCCGAGCTCAACCTGTCCGGCGAGTGGGCGGGTTTCGGCGACAGCCACTCCCGCGCCGTCGCCCTGGCCGGCGAGGACGACGTGGTGCCGCGCGAGTACCGGCACGGCGACGACCTGCGCCGGGTGCACTGGCGTTCCACCGCCAAGTACGGCGAACTGATGGTGCGTCGGGAGGAGCAGCCGCTGCGCAGCCACGCCACCGTGCTGCTGGACACCCGTGCCCGCGGGCACCAGGGTTCCGGGCCTGCGTCCTCGTTCGAGTGGGCGGTCAGCGCCGCCGCCTCGGTCGCGGTGCACCTGCTCGAACGCGGCTTCGCGGTGCGGCTGCTGTACGACACGGGCGAGGCGGTGTCCGGGCCGGACTCCGGCAACGGCCTGTCGGGCGAGGCCGCCGGGCTGCTGCTGGACAGTCTGGCGCTGGTCCAGCAGTCCGACGGCCTGGGCCTGTCCCGGGCCGAGGAGGTGCTGCGGCTGGGCGGCGAGGGCCTGGTCGTCGCGGTGCTCGGTGCGCTGGAGGACGAGCAGCTGGCCGAGTTGGGCCGGCTGCGCCGCCGCGCGGGCACGGCCGTCGCGATCCTGCTGTCCACGCCCAGCTGGTCCATGGTCCGCGGCGCCGAGGACCCCGAGGTCGAGCAGCGCCACCACCGGCTGCTGGGCGAGGCCGGCTGGCGGGTGCTCGGCGCCCGCTCCGGGGACGCGATTCCGGACCTCTGGCGCTCCCTCGGGCGCAACCGCCGCCAGCAGATGACGTCCCGTCACAGGAGCACCCCATGAGCGGACGCACCCGGATCGCCTGGTGCGGGGCGGCGGCCACCGTACTCACCTCGCTGTGCCTGTTCCCCCTGGTCAGTCCGAGCAGCTGGCTGGTCGAGGCGGCCTTCTTCGTCTTCCTGCTGGCGGGCGTCGGGCTTCTGGCGCGGCGGCTCTCGCTGCCCCGCCCGGTCACCGTGCTGGTGCAACTGCTGGTCGCCGTCCTGCTGGTGACGCTCGCCTTCGCCGCGGGCGCGGCCTGGGCCGCGGTGGTCCCCTCCCCCGCCGCGCTGCGGCAGCTCGCAGAGCTGTTCGGCCAGGGCGCGAGCGACACCACCCGCTACGCCACCCCGGCCCCGGACACCCCTGGGCTGAGGTTGCTGCTGGTCACCGCCGTGGTCGCGATCGGCCTGCTGGTGGACGCGCTGGCGGCCACCTACCAGCGGGTGGCGCTGGCCGGGCTGCCGCTGCTCGGCCTGTACGCGGTGGGCACCGGGATGCACCCGCACGGACCGCTGTGGCTCTGGTTCCTGCTGGCCGGCTTCGGCTATCTGGCACTGCTGCTGACGGAGGGTCAGGACCGGCTCTCGCGCTGGGGCAAGGTGTTCACGGGCACCGCGGCCAGCATGGCGGGCACCCCCGGCAGCCCGGTCAACTCGGCCGGGTACCGGATCGCCGCGGTGGCGGTGGTGGCCGGCCTGGTGCTGCCGGTCGCCCTGCCGGGCGCGGAGGGCGGCCTGGTCCCCGGCATCGGCCACGGCGGCTCCGGCAGCGGCGGCAACGGCGTGATCACCTCGGTGGACCCGATGGCCTCCCTGGCCCGCGCGCTGCAGCAGCCGCGGGAGCAGCCCGTGCTCTCCTACCGCACCACCGCCGTCGACCTCGGTGACCAGTACCTGCGCATCGTCGACCTGGACGTCTTCAACGGGGTGGCCTGGACGGCGGGCACGCACTCGGTCACGGACCTGCACAAGGCGCTGCCCTCGGTCGGGGACCTCGGCCCGGCCGTGCCGCAGACCGCGGTGACCACCCAGATCACCACCGAGCCCAGCTACCAGCAGCAGTGGCTGCCGATGCCGTACCCCGCGGTCTCGGTCGACGTGGACACCTCGAAGTGGAAGTACGTCCCGGAGGGTCGGACCGTCATCGGCAAGGACGACGGCCAGACCGCCGCCGGGCTCGACTACTCCGTGGGCAGCCTGGCCCTGCACCCGAGCGCGGACGAGCTGCGGCAGGCGGGCGGCGTCCCGGGCGACATCCGCAAGAACTACCTGTCGCTGCCGAAGGACCTGCCCGCCGTCGTCGGCCGGCTGGCCCGGACCGTGACCCAGAACGCGCAGACGCCCTACGACCAGGCCGTGGCGTTGCAGGACTGGTTCACCAAGACCGGCGGCTTCAGCTACAGCACGACCGTCCCGGCGGGCACCGGTGCGAGCGCCATGGCGGAGTTCCTGCAGCGCCGGACCGGCTTCTGCGTCCACTACGCCTCCACGATGGCGGCGATGGCCCGCTCGCTGGGGATCCCCGCCCGGGTCGCCGTCGGCTTCACCCCCGGCACCCAGCAGGGCGACGGCAGCTGGCTGGTCACCACGAAGGACGCGCACGCCTGGCCCGAGCTGTACTTCGCGGGCCTGGGCTGGCTGCGGTTCGAGCCGACGCCGACCCGCGGCGTCACCCCCGGCTACACGGTCCCGCAGGTGACGTCCTCCACCGGCCCGCAGGCCAGCAGCGCGCCCACCCAGGCCGCCCGGCCCGGTCCGAGCGCCTCCTCGGCCGCGGGCTGCTCGGCCGAGCGCCGCCGCATCGGCGACTGCGGACTGCAGCCCCAGTCGGCCGGTACCGCGGCCGGCAGTGGCAGCGGCTGGCCCAGCGCGACGGTGATCACCCTCTGCGTCCTGGCCGCGCTGCTGGTACTGGCGCTGCTCTTCCCGATGCTGTGGCGGCTGCGGCTGCGGCAGGCACGGCTGCGCCGTCGGCCGGAACTGACGGACCAGCAGGTGCTGGCGGCCTGGCGGGAGTTGATCGACTCCGCCTGGGACCTGGGCATCGCCCCCGACGACGCGGAGACGCCGCGGCGCACCGCCGCCCGGCTCGCCACCGTGGGCGCGCTCTCGCCGGAGGCGTCGGCGGCGGTGGGGCGGCTGGCGCTGGCGACGGAGCAGGTGCTGTACGCGCCGCAGGTGCAGGGCCCCGTGTCCCCCCGCACCGACCTGCGCCTCGCCCGAGCGGGGCTGACCTCCTCCGTCGACCGCGGCACGCGCTGGCGCGCGGTGCTGCTCCCGGCCTCGACCACTCGGCTGCTCAACTGGCGCAACTGGCGGCGGTCCGGCCGCGGCTGACGAACCGGCACGGCACAGAGCCCGGTCGGCCATCCCCCCGTGACGGCCGATCGGGCTCTGTGCTGGGCAAGGGACTCCATGAGCGGTTGGAGCGGCCTTGCCCGGTCAAGCCTTCCAGCCCGTGGTGGGTGGAGTCGCGTAGTCCGTCCAATTCCGTACACTCCTGCGAGGCCGGAAAGGGCTTGCGGCCATGGGGTTTTCGAGGGGACTGAACGGTGGACGACAGGAGCACGGGCCTGCCGGAGCCGGAGCAGATCGTGGATCTGCCCCACTTCGTCACGGCCCTCGGACAACTGCGACTGTGGGCCGGCGCGCCCTCGTACCGCTCTCTGGCCAAGGCGGTGGGCCCGCTGATGCGACCGCCGCAGGTGGTCGCGCACACCACGGTCACCGACATGTTCAAGCCCGGCCGCCGCCGTCTGGACGTCGATCTGGTGGCGGCGGTGCTGCGGGCGCTGGGGCTGGACGAGCCGACCGCGACCCGCTGGCTGGCGGCCTGCGTCCGGGTGCACAGCGAGGCCAAGACGGGCGGCTCGGCCGGAGCGCTGCGGCAGCTTCCGCCGGACCTGCCCACCTTCGTGGGCCGTGAGCGCGAGATCGCGCAGGTGCTGGCGGCCACCTTCGGCACGGCCGACCCGGCGGGCAACGCGGACGGCGTGGGCGCCGCGGACTCGCCGACCGTCGTGATCTCGGCGATCGAGGGCATGGCCGGGGTCGGCAAGACCCAACTGGCCGTCCACGCGGCCCATCTGATGGTGCGTGCGGGCCGGTACGCCGACGTCCAGCTCTACGTGAACCTGCGCGGCCACGATCCCGAGCACCCGCCGGCCGACCCGGCCGCGGTGCTGGACGCCTTCCTGCGCCACCTGGACGTGCCCGCCCAGCAGATCCCCGAGGACCTGGACGGCCGGGCGGCGATGTTCCGGGACCGGCTGACCGGCCGGCAGGCTCTGCTGCTGCTCGACAACGCCGCCGACGAGGAGCAGGTCCGGCCGCTGGTCCCGGCCGAGCCGGGCTGCCTCGTCCTGGTCACCAGCCGCCGCACACTGGCGGGCCTCGACGGCGCCGTGCTGCACCAGTTGGCGCCGATGACCCCCGAGGAGTCCCTCGCCCTGCTCGCCGGAATCGCGGGCGCGGAGCGCGTCGAGGCCGAACCCGGCGCCGCCGCCCGCCTCGTGGAGACCTGCGGCCATCTGCCGCTGGCCGTCGCGCTGCTCGCCTCCCGGCTGCGGACCCGCCCCAACTGGAAGATCAGCCACCTGCTGGAGCGCCTCACCGAAGCCGGTCTCGACGCCATCGCCGTCGGCCGGCGCACCCTCAAGCCGATCTTCGACCTGTCCTACGACGGCCTTCCGGCCGAGGCCCAGCACCTGTTCCAGGCCCTCGGCCTCTTCCACGGCACCGACATCACCGCCCGCACCGCCGCCACGCTGGCCGGCACCAGCACGGTCGCGGCGCAGGCGCTGCTGGAGCTGCTCCAGGACGAGCACATGCTGCAGCAGCCGGCCCCCGGCCGGTACACCATGCACGACCTGATCCGCGCCTACGCCGCCGAGCGGGCCGCGCTGCTCCCCGCACCGGAGCGGCGGGCGGCCCTGGCCCGCACGGTCGCCTGGTACGCGCTCAGCACGGACGCGGCGGTGGCCGTCGTCGCGCCGCACCGGTCGCAGGTCCCGGTCTGGGAGGGGCGGGACCTGGCCGAACCAGGCATCCCGACGGACCGCTTCGAGCGCCACGACGAAGCCCTGGCCTGGCTGACCGAGGAGCGTCAGAACCTCGCCGCCGCCCTGGAGCACGCACAGCAGCTCGACAGCCCCTTCCTGGTGGAGACCCTCGCCCTGCTGCTGACCGACTTCCTCGCCATCCAGGACTACTGGGAGGACTACCTCGCCGCCGAGGAGGTCCGCGTCGCCAACGCCGCCCGCCAGGGCGACACGCTCACCCAGGCCCAGGCGCTCAACGGGATGGCCCGGGCGCTGATGGAGAAGGAGCGCTATGTCGAGGCTCTCCGGGCCGGGCACGCGGCGATGGAGCTCCACGCGGACATCGGCACCGTCCGCATGCGCGCCGCCACCACCGAGACGGTCGCCCTGGTGCACTACTTCCAGGAGGAGTACCAGCAGTCGCTGGACTGGTTCCTGAAGGCGCTCGCCCTGCGGCGCGAGGACGACTACGCCTTCGGGCTGGCCGCCACCCTCAACAACCTCGCCAACGTCTACGTCGAACTGGGCATGGCCGACGCCGCCATGGCCGCCCAGCAGGAGGCCATCAGCACGGCGGAGGCCGCCGACCTGCCCTACGCCGTGGGCCTGCTGAAGAGCGCCCACGGCCAGTCCCTGCGCGATCTGGGCCGGCTGGACGACTCGGCGGCCTGGCTGCGCGAGTCCATCGCCGTCTTCGAGGGACTGGGCGACCACCGCAACCACGCGACGACGCTGGACCACCTGGCCGGGGTCCTCGACCGTGCGGGCCGCCCGGAGGAGGCGGCCGAGAGCCGGCGCCTCGCGGAGGAGCTGCGCCGCCGCGCGGACGCCGTCTGACCCGCCGTCAGGCCCCGGCCACTGCGGCCTCGTCCAGCGGGGCGGCCGACTCCGCGAGCGCGGTCAGCACCGGCCGCAGCAGCGGATGCTGCTCGGCTCCGGCCCGGGTCGCGGCGAAGACGCGCCGGGTGGCCAGCGCCGAGTCGACGGTGCGGACGGCCACCTCGTCCGGGTCCACCCCGCGCAGCGCGGAACGGGGCACCAGCGCCACCCCCGCCCCGGCGGAGGCGAGGGCGACCACGGCGCGGAAGTCGTCCGAGGAGTGCACCAGGTGCGGCTGGAAGCCCGCGTTCTCGCAGGCGAGCAGGACCACGTCGAGGCAGGGGTTGCCGGGGTACGGGCCGATCCACGGCTCCTTCGCCAGGTCCGCGACCGCGACCGGGCCGCCCCCCTGGGCCAGCGGGTGCGTCAGCGGCAGGACCGCGTCGAAGGGCTCGGCGTAGAGCGGGATCCGGTTCAGCCGCCGGTCGTCCGGCCGGGGCGCGCCCCGGTACTCGACGGCGACGGCGATGTCCGCCCGGCCGTCGAGCAGCATGGGCAGGCTCTCGTCACCCTCGGCGTCCAGCACCTTGAGCCGGATGCCGGGTGCGGTCCGCGCCAGCGCGGTGATCGCGGGGGCGAGCACGAGGGCGATACCGGTGGCGAAGGAGGCCACCGTCACCTCGCCCGCGACGCCGGCCGCGTAGGCGGCCAAGTCGGCCTCGGCGCGCTCGAGTTGGGCCAGCACCCGGTCGGCGTGCGTGAGCAGGATCTCCCCGGCGGCGGTCAGCCGCACGCCCCGGCCCTCCCGGGCCAGCAGCTCGTGCCCGGTCTCCTGCTCCAGGGCGGCGAGCTGCTGGGACACCGCGGAGGGCGTCAGATACAGCGCGGCCGCCGCCGCGGTCACCGTCCGGTGATCGGC
This sequence comes from Streptacidiphilus monticola, assembly GCF_042658505.1. Lineage (NCBI taxonomy): Bacteria > Bacillati > Actinomycetota > Actinomycetes > Kitasatosporales > Streptomycetaceae > Streptacidiphilus > Streptacidiphilus monticola. The sequence goes on from NZ_JBHSQJ010000055.1 coordinate 59,842, forward strand.
GACCGCGCGGAGCGTGCGGAGCCGTCGTGCATCGATCACCCGACCATTGTGCCTTCGGCAGGGCACCTGCAGGGGCGGCTGCGCCGCCTCAGGCGGGGTGGGCCTACCCCTTGAGCGCAGCCCTGGCGTCCGTGAACGCGGCTACCGCCCGCTCGACGTCCTCCGTCGAGTGCGCGGCGCTCAGCTGGACCCGGATCCGGGCGGCGCCGTGGGGCACGACGGGATACGAGAAGCCGATGACGTAGACCCCCCGCTCCAGCAGCAGTTCGGCAAGTCGGCCGGCCTCGGCCGCATCGCCGATCATGACCGGGGCGATGGGGTGCTCGCCCGGCAGGATCTCGAAGCCCGCCTCGGTCATCTTCGTGCGGAACAGCTTCGTGTTCGCCGCCAGCCGCTCGCGCAGGTCGTCGGACTGCTCCAGCAGGTCCAGCACCGTCAGCGAGGCCGCGGCGATCACCGGGGCCAGCGAGTTGGAGAACAGGTAGGGCCGCGACCGCTGCCGCAGCAGCGCGACGATCTCGGCCCGCGCGGCGACGTAGCCGCCCGACGCGCCGCCGAGCGCCTTGCCGAGCGTGCCGGTGATGATGTCCACCCGGTCCATCACGCCGTGCAGTTCGGGCGTGCCGCGTCCGCTCGGGCCGACGAAGCCGACCGCGTGCGAGTCGTCGACCATGACCATCGCGCCGTACCGGTCGGCCAGGTCGCAGATCTCCTTCAGCGGCGCGATGTAGCCGTCCATGGAGAAGACGCCGTCGGTCACGATCAGCCGCCGCCGGGCGTCCTGACTGTCCTTCAGGCACTGCTCGAGCTCGGCCATGTCCCGGTTCGCGTAGCGGAACCGCTTGGCCTTGCTGAGCCGGATGCCGTCGATGATGCTCGCGTGGTTGAGCGCGTCGGAGATCACCGCGTCCCGCTCGTCCAGCAGCGTCTCGAACACGCCGCCGTTGGCGTCGAAGCAGGACGAGTAGAGGATCGTGTCCTCCTGCCCCAGGAAGGACGACAGCCGCCGCTCCAGCTCCTTGTGCACGTCCTGGGTGCCGCAGATGAAGCGGACGGACGCCATGCCGTAGCCCCAGCGGTCCAGCGCGGTCTTGGCCGCCTCGACGATCTTCGGGTGGTCGGCCAGGCCCAGGTAGTTGTTGGCGCAGAAGTTCAGCACCTCCCCCGGGGTGCCGCCGCCGGTCACGGTGACCTCCGCGCTCTGCGGGGTGCCGATGACGCGCTCGGGCTTGAACAGTCCGGCCTCGCGGATCTCGGTCAGCGTGGCGGCGATGTCGTCGCGGACGTTGTCGAACACAGATGGCTCCCTGAAATCCTGAGGTGGGGTCAGACGGTCCAGTCGAGGATGACCTTGCCGCAGTTGCCGCCCGCGGCCTCGTCGAAGGCGGCGTCGAACTCGGCGGCCGGGTAGCGGGCGGTGATCACCGGGCTCAGGTCCAGGCCGCCCTCCAGCAGCACGGACATGGCGTACCAGGTCTCGAACATCTCGCGGCCGTAGATGCCCTTGAGCGTGATCATCGAGGTGACCACCTTGGCCCAGTCGATCGCGAACTCCTCGGCGGGCAGGCCGAGCATGGCGATCTTCCCGCCGTGGGTCATGTTGGCGATCATGGACTGCAGCGCCTCGGGACGGCCGGACATCTCCAGCCCCACGTCGAAGCCCTCGCGCAGGCCGAGCTGCCGCTGGCCCTCCTCGATGCTGTGCGAGCTGACGTCCAGCGCCAGCGTCACGCCCACCTTCCGGGCCAGGTCCAGGCGGTAGGGCGAGACGTCGGTGATCATCACGTTGCGCGCGCCGGCGTGCTTGGCCACCGCCGCGGCCATGATGCCGATCGGGCCGGCGCCGGTGATCAGCACGTCCTCGCCGACCAGCGGGAAGGACAGCGCGGTGTGCACGGCGTTGCCGAAGGGGTCGAAGACCGCGGCCACGTCCAGGTCCACCGGCACCCGGTGCACCCAGACGTTGGAGGCGGGAAGCACCACGTACTCGGCGAAGGCGCCGTCCCGGCCCACGCCCAGGCCGATGGTGTTGCGGCACAGGTGGCGCCGCCCGGCCAGGCAGTTGCGGCACTTTCCGCAGACCAGGTGGCCCTCGCCGCTGACCAGGTTGCCGACCTCGACGTCCTTGACCGCGGCGCCCACCGCGGCGACCTCGCCGACGAACTCGTGGCCGAGCACCAGCGGGGTCTCGATGGTCGACTGCGCCCAGCCGTCCCACTTGCGGATGTGCAGGTCGGTGCCGCAGATCCCGGTGCGCAGCACCTTGATCAGCACGTCGCCCGGCCCGTACTCCGGCTCGGGGACGTCCATCAGCCAGAGGCCCGGCTCGGCCTTCTGCTTGACGAGTGCTTTCACCGGAGGGCTCCCTTGCGCGCGGTCTGGATCACACGGTCAGTACGAAATCTGCCGGTTCGGCCCGGCCCCGGTCCATCGAGGAATTCTTAAGCGGAGCCGCAGCTGTCCTTCACGATCGTGCGCCCGAACTGGCGTGCAGGCATGCGAAAGCGGGCCCGGGAGGTGACTCCCGGGCCCGCTTTGACGAGGGACGGTCTGTGCTGACGACGCGTCAGACGCCGCCGCGCTGCTGGTCCTGACGACGCTGCCAGCGCTGCTCCATGCGGTCGACGACGCTGCGGCGGCGGCGCACCGGCATACCTGTGCGCGGATCCACCACGCCGAGCCGCGGCATCTGCCGCCAGGCCACCACGGCCAGCACCACGCTGCCGGCCATCAGCAGCACGCCGAGTGCGGCCAGCCAGGCCATCGGCTTGGAGGGCACCATGCCGCCCACCACGAGGGCGGCCCCTGTCACGAAACCCGCAACGGCCAGGATCACCGTGCGGCGGGAGCGGGTCCGCAGCCCCGCACCGTCGAGCGCCGACGCGAACTTCGGGTCCTCGGCGTACAGCGCTCGTTCCATCTGCTCGAGCAGGCGCTGCTCGTGCTCCGAGAGCGGCACGTCGTCCTCCTCCTCTGGTCGCCCCGGGCGACCGCTGCCGTCCGCTCCCCGGGGGATCGGACGGTGCCAAGGACGGGTCCGGAGTCACCTCCTGGAACCCACCCCACCGCACACTTCGTGGATCTTGCTCTGGGCCGCTCACGCCGCCCTGATCACTGCCTAATCCCGCTGTGTTGCGTATGCCCCGAGCGCCTGGCCGTCATGCTTTTCATGCCTGCTCGAATCATACGGCTCACCGTGGGTTTTCGGGCGTGGACCGCGCTTCGTGAACGAGCGGGGGCGGAGCGTGGTTTCCGCCTCCGGGGCCGTTCCGGAGTGAGCTGCGCAACAGGCTCGCGGGCCGCGGCGCGGCCGATCCGAACCTGGCCGCGAGGGCGTCCACGGTCCGTTCGACCTCGGACCACCCGTGCTCCCGGCCGCCCAGCTCCAACTGCTGCGGACGGCCGCCCGGAGCCAGGCCCTCGACCCGGACCCCGAGCAGCCGGATCCGGGCCCGGCGCAGCCCGAGCGCCTCGTAGAGGCCGACCGCCGCGGCGTGGAGGTCCGGGGTGAGATCCACCGCCTCGGGCAGGGTGCGCGAACGGGTGATGGTGCGCAGGTCCGCGAAGCGCAGCTTGAGGGTGACCGTCCGGCCCGCCAGCCCGGCCGCGCGCAGCCGGGCGGCGGTGGCCGCGGACAGGTCGAGCAGGGTGCGCCGGACCGTCTCCGGGTCGTCCACGTCGGCCGGGAAGGTGTGCTCGTGGCCGAGGCTGCGCTCGGTGCGCTGGGGTACGACGGGACGCTCGTCCAGGCCGCGGGAGAGGGCGTGCAGGCCGTCCCCGGCGGCGGCCCCGAGGATCCGGCGCAGGGTGTCCCGCGGGGTGTCGGCCAGGTCGGCGACGGTGTGCAGGCCGAAGCGGGCCAGCGCCTCGGCGGTCTTCCCGCCGACGCCGAGCAGCGCGGCGGCGGGCTGCGGGCGCAGGAAGCCCCGCACCTGATCCTCCGTCACCTCCCGCAGCCCGTCCGGCTTCGCGGCCACCGAGGCGAGCTTGGCCACCAGCTTGTTCGGCCCGATCCCGACCGAGCAGGCGAGGCCCTGCTCCTCGGCCACCCGCAGCCGGATCAGCCGGCCGAGCGCGGCGGGCCGCAGCGGCACCCCGGCCAGGTCGAGGTAGGCCTCGTCCAGGCCCACCTGCTCGACCCGGCGGACGAAGCCGTGCAGCACGGCCATGACGTTGGCGGAGACGGCGGCGTACGCGTCGAAGTCGGGCGGCAGCACGACGGCGTCGGGGCAGAGCCGCCGGGCCCGGACCGTGGGCTGGCCGGCGTGCACGCCCAGGGCGCGGGCGTCGTAGCTCGCGGACATGACGACGCCGCGCGGCCCGGTCCCCGCGACCAGCACGGGCACGCCGCTCTCGCGCAGGTCGGGCCTGCGCCGCAGCTCGACGGAGACGTAGAAGGCGTCGAGGTCGACGTGGATCACCGGCACGGGGACTCACCGCCCCCGTGCGGCGGTTCAGTGCAGCCGGGCCAGCAGGTGCAGCTGGGTGGCCACGGCGTGGAACGCCGGATCGGCGGCGGCGTCGGCCTCCAGCGCGAGCAGCGACTCCAGCGCGCCAGGCTCGGTGTCCACCAGCACGCCGGGCACCAGGTCCGCGAAGATCCGCACGCCGTGCACGGCCGCGACGTCCAGCCCGGCGGGCTGNCTGCGCGAGCTCGCGCAGCTCCGCCACGGTGAACCGGCGGGGCGTGCCAGGGACGGTGCCTGCGGCTCCGCCGCGCAGCACCTCGCGGGCCTCGTCGAAGTGGCCGCCGAGCGCCCGGGCCAGCACGGCGCCGTTGCGGTTGGCCGCGAGCAGGCTGACGAACCCGCCGTCCTTGCGAAGCGTACGGGTGAGCTGTCCCAGGGCTTCTGACGGTTCGTCGACGACCTCGAGCACGCCGTGGCAGAGGACGGCGTCCACGCTGCCGGGCTCGACGAGGTCGGGCAGGGTCTGCGTGTCCCCCTGCACGGCGCGGACCAGTTCGGTGACCCCGGCTTCCGCGGCGCGGCGCTCGAGGGCGAACAGGGCGTCCGGGCTGGGGTCGACGACGGTGACCCGATGGCCGAGGCGGGCCACGGGCACGGCGAAGTTGCCGGTGCCGCCGCCCGTGTCCAGCACGTCCAGCACGTCCCGGCCCACGTCCGCGGAACGGCGCGCGAGCGCCTCCTGCAGGACGTCCCAGACGACAGCGGTCCGCAGGGCGCTCCGGGGACGCGTCGGATACACGAGCCAGCTCCTCGCTTCGGCGTTCTCTTGCCCGCCCACCTTATGGCAGACGAGGGCCCCTTCAGGGGCGCGGGGAACTGCGCGAGCAACCCCCCACCCGGGGAGGTTCGTCCCCAGGTGCGGGTCGGACCTCCGTGGGTGGTGGGGTGCTCGCGCAGTTCCCCGCCCCCCTGGCTTCGCCGGGGGGACCCCCAGCGCTCCTGGGAGTGCGACTGACTGCCGCCGCGCAAGCTGGTCATCCCGGGCTCCCGGGGCTGGAGTGCCAGAGTTTGCGGGGGGCCGCGTTCGCCGGCGTGCCGGGCGGCTGCAGGTCCGCGTAAGGGGACATGCGGAAGCCGCTCGGATGCACCAGCACCCGCCGGGGCGGGATGCCGACCGCCTTGGGACGAGGGGCGATCCTCGCCCGCACCGCGTCGATCCCTTCCGCCCGCCACAGCGCGTCCAGCGCGCCCAGCTCCCACGCGCCCGTCGCCGTCATCGAGACGCCGCGTGGGCCCGTCCGCCTCAGCACGCCCCGGGCGAGCAGCAGCCAGGAGTGGAAGACCGTCCCCGCGTACTCCTGCTGGGCGTCCTCGAACATGGCGAAGTCCACCGGGCCGGTCGAGTCGTCCAGCGTGGCGAAGACGACGCGAACGCCCGTCCGCACCGGCGGGGTCTGCGTGGCGACCTTGACCCCGGCGACCAGGATCTCCCTCCGGCTGCGCACCCGCAGCAGGTCCCTGGCCCGGGTGACGCCGAGGGCGTCGAGGAAGTCCTGATAGGGCGTCAGCAGGTGGACGCTGTGGTCGAGTCCGAGGGCCTCCACCTCGCCGCGGATCCGTTCGCTGGGCGTCGGCTCCGGCAGGACCGGGGCCAACTCCTCCTCCGGGCCCGCCAGTTCCAGCTGGTCCGGGCCGGGGCGGCGCGGGCCGGACCTGGGGCGCGGGTCCGTGGTGGCGTGGAAGAGCAGGTCGCGGCGGGTCAGGGCGGGATGCAGGGCGTCCAGGGCGCCGGCCTGGATCAGCTGCTCCAGGGTGGGCTGGCTCGGCTCCGCGCGCCGCCGGAAGTCGGCCAGCGAGCGGTAGGGCGCCTCCGCGCGGCCCGCCACGATGCGTTCGATCTCGGCGTCGCTGATCCCCTTCACGTCCATCAGCCCGATCCGCAGCGCGGCGCCGCCCTCCTCGACGGTGTAGTGCGCCACCGAGGCGTTGACGCAGGGCGGGCGGACCGCCACCCCGAACTGGCGGGCGTCGTCGAGGATCAGCCGCTTCGGGTACATGCCGGGGTCGTGGGTGAGCACCCCGGCGTAGAAGGCGGCGGGGTGATGGGTCTTCAACCAGGCGGACTGGTAGGTGGGCAGCGCGAAGGCGGCGGCGTGCGCCTTGCAGAACCCGAAGGAGGCGAAGGCCTTGAGGACCTCCCAGACCTGCTCCACCACCGGCCGCGGATAGCCGCGATGATCGGCCGCCAGGCAGAACCAGTCCCCCACCGCCTGCTGGCCCTTGATGCTGCCGAGCGCCCGCCGGGCCTCGTCGCCCCGGGCGGGGGTGCAGCCGGTCATCCGGACGATGATCTTGATGACCTGCTCGTGGAAGACCACCACCCCCTCCGTCTCGGCCAGGATCTCCCGCAGGCTCTCGTGCGGGAACCGCGGCTGCGCCCAGCCGTGGCGGGCGTTGAGGAACGGGGTGACCATGTCGCTCTTGACCGGGCCGGGCCGGAACAGCGAGATGTCGATGATCAGGTCCTCGAAGGTCTCCGGGGCGAACTTGCCGATCAGCTCCCGCTGGCCGGGCGACTCGATCTGGAAGCAGCCCAGGGTCCTGGTGGACCGGATCAGCTCGAAGGTCTCCGGGTCGTCCAGCGGCGTCGCGTCCAGGTCCACCGGCTGACCGCCCGTCAGCTCGACCTGCTCCAGGGCGTGCGCCATCGCGGACTGCATCCGCACGCCCAGCACGTCCAGTTTGAGCAGGCCGATCGCCTCGACGTCGTCCTTGTCGAACTGGCTCATCGGGTAGCCCTGGGCGCTGGTCTCCACCGGGGTGCGGTCGCGCAGCTGACGGTCCGACAGCAGCACGCCGCTGGGGTGCAGGGCGACATGGCGGGGCAGCCCGTCCAGCTTCTCGACCAGGTCGAAGAGGACGGCGAACAGGCCCTCGTCCAGGCCGCCGCGGCGCAGCTCGGGAAGGTCCCGCAGGGCGGCGCGGGCGTCCCGGGCGCGGATGTGCGGGAATGCCTTGGCCACGGCGTCGATCTCGGCCGGGGGCAGCCCGAGGGCGGCCCCGGCGTCGCGGACGGCGTGGCGGACCCGGTAGGTCTCCATCATCGAGACGCACATGGTCCGCTCCGGGCCGAAGCGCTGCAGGATCAGGTCGTAGACCTCGGTGCGACGGGCGGACTCCACGTCGATGTCGATGTCCGGCAGGGAGGTGCGGCGGGCGGAGAGGAACCGCTCCATCAGCAGGCCGTACCGGATCGGCTCGACACCGGAGATGTCCAGCAGGTGGTTGACCAGGCTGCCCGCGCCGGAGCCGCGCGCGGCGACCCGGATGCCGGCCTCCCGGGTGAGCCGGACGACCTCGGCGACGGTGAGGAAGTAGGACTCGTAGCCCAGGGTCCGGATCAGCGCCAGCTCCTCCTCCAGCCGGTCGCGCACCTCCTTGGTCTCCGCGCCGTAGCGGCGGCCGATGCCCGCCTCGCAGCGGGCCCGCAGCTCGGCGGCGGCCCGCTCGCGGGTCGTGCCGAGGACCCGCGGTTCCGGCATCCGGATGGAGCCCAGCCCCAGGTCGTCGTAGGGATCGAGGAAGTGCCGCTCGGCGAGGCGGCGGGTGTCCGCGAGCAGGCGGCGGACCTCGGCGCGGTCGCCGCCACAGAGCTCCTCGGCGAGAGCGGCCATCTGCTGACCGGTCTTCAGGTACTCCTCCGCGTTGACCCGGTCGCGGTGGCGCAGCTCCAGCGGGACCAGGCGCCGGGAGGCGTCCAGGACGTCCGCCACCGGCCCGTCCTCGGGGGCGAGGTAGCGCACGGCGTTGCTGAGCACGGCGGTGACGCCGAGCTCGCGGGCGAGGCGGAGCAGGCGGCCTGCGGCCGGCCCGGACGCCGGATGACCGGGCGGGGCGAGCTGGTGCACCACCTCGACGACGACCTCGGCCGCCCCGGCCTCGGCGCGCCAGCGCCGTAGGGCCGCCTCCGCGAGGTCCACCCGCCCGGCGGCGAGAGCCCGGCCCGGCCCGGACGCCGGCCCCAGCAGGACCGTCAACTCGCCCTCGCTGCCGGCCTGTTCCGCGATGACCTGCGGAGTGACGGCAGGGTTGCCGCGCAGGGCGACGGAGTCGCCGTGCGCGGCGCTGACGGTGCGGCAGAGCGCGCCCCAGCCGCCTCGCCCCCGCTGGGCCAGCACGGTCACCCGCGCGGGCCGGGCGCTGTCGGCCGACGCCCGGTCCGCGTTCGCCTGCGGCGTGCCGACGGCGAGGTCCGCGCCCAGGACCGGATGCAGGCCTGCCCCCGCGCAGGCCTCGGCGAAGCGGACCGCCCCGTACAGGCCGTCCCGGTCGGTGAGCGCGAGCCCGTCCATCCCGTACTCCGCCGCCCGCTCCACGAGCGCCTGCGGCGTGGCCGTGCCGTACCGCAGCGAGTACCCGGACGCGACGTGCAGGTGCACGAAGGAGTCGGCGGTACTCATGTGTGACTCCTTCCTCAACCAGGCAACTCCCTTGGGAGCACGGGACGTTCTCGCCCCATCCGCCCCCCGGCCGGGGATGTCCCCGCCGGGCCGCGCGATGGCCCCGCCGAAGGCACCCTGCGGGGGCCCGGCCGGAGGCCGGTGATCCCGCGCCCCGGGGGCGGAGCCGCCCCTGTTCCCGCCAAGCGGCCCCACGCCCCAGGCTTCGCCGGAGACATCCCCACCGCGGCGGAACCCGGCCCGAGGCCAGTGCTCCCGCGCCCCGGAGGCGGAGCCGCCCCTGTTCCCGCCAAGCGGCCCCACGCCCCAGGCTTCGCCGGAGACATCCCCACCGCGGCGGAACCCGGCCCGAGGCCAGTGCTCCCGCGCCCCGGAGGCGGAGCCGCCCCTGTTCCCGCCAAGCGGCCCCACGCCCCAGGCTTCGCCGGAGACATCCCCACCGCGGCGGAACCCGGCCCGAGGCCAGTGCTCCCGCGCCCCGGAGGCGGAGCCGCCCTTGGCTTCGCCGGAGGCACCTCCCCAGCGCGGGGAACCCGGCCCGAGGCGGGTGGTCCCGCGCTCCCGGGGCGGAGCCGCCCCCGTTCCCGCCAAGCGGCCCCACGCCCCGGGCTTCGCCAGAGACATCCCCACCGCGGCGGAACCCGGCCCGAAGCCAGTACTCCCGCGCCCCGGAGGCGGAGCCGCCCTTGGCTTCGCCGGAGGCACCTCCCCAGCGCGGGGAACCCGGCCCGAGGCCGGTGGTCCCGCGCTCCCGGGGCGGAGCCGCCACGGCGGAGCCGCATGCAGGCCGCGTCCCCCGTCCTCGCCGGGGCGGCCTCCCCACGGCCGTGAGGGAGGGCGGCTCCGGCTAGCCCGTTCTGGGCATCTGCGGCTGGGCGGGGACGGGCCTCAGGGCGATGACGCGTTGCACGATGCGCAGGAACAGTGCCGTGTTGCGGATCAGATCGTCCGCGTCCCGCATCGTCGCCGCCGAGGTGATGCCCGCCTCCGCGGCCGCGCGCTTGGGCGCGCCCGCCGCGTAGTAGACCGCCCACTCGCTCAACTCCGGGGCCACTTCGGGCAGTACCTCCCACGCGGGGCGGATCCGCTTGCGCTTGCGCGGGCTCGTCTCCGGGCGCCCCCGCACCGCCAGCACCGCGGCCGGCCCG
>NZ_JBHSQJ010000055.1:69879-78355 GCF_042658505.1 Streptacidiphilus monticola
GAGGTGGGCGGTGGCGTACCGCTCGAGCGGGCCCTCCAGGGTGCGGGCCTCCGCCAGGCCGCGGTGGGCCTGGGCGAGCAGGTCCAGCGCGGCGGGGGGCGCGCCCGCGCGGCGCAGCACGGGGTGCACGTCCTCCGGCGGACGGTAGGGCAGGCCCGCCCCGCCGGTCGCCGTGGGCACGGCCGGGGCCGTGGTCGCGGTGGTCAGCGGCAGCTGCAACACCTGGCCGCCGTCGGGGAGTTGACGGTTGTTCTGCTGGTGGCTCATGGTCTTCCCCTGTCACTCAGTCCGTCGTGCTGGTGAGGGTCCATCGGCCTGCGGCCTGGTCGAAGCTGAGATCGTAGACACCGGGGGCGAAGCAGCGCCCCGGGCTGGCCTCCACCCGCCAGACCTCGCGCTCGGTCGGATCGCCCAGCGCCAGCCGCCGGGTGCGCTCGGCGGCGGCGGCCCGGCGGGCCTCCTCCCACCACGCGCCGCTCTCCTTCCAGTGCCCGAGCACCTCGCGCACCGCGTAGACGCGGTCCCGCCAGAGGAAGTGCGTGGGCAGGCCGGCGGCGCCGGGGACCGTGCCGCCCCTGACCTCGATCAGGTCCGCACGCTTTCTGCTCATCGCGCTCCTCCTCCCGGTCATGTTCGAACTGTCGTTCGAACATCTTCAGAGTAACCCGCTGCACCCGAGGCACGTCAACGCCATTCGCCCTCGTCAGCCATGGAACCCGCCCCCACTGACAAAAAAACCGGGCCGGTCGGCCGCAGAAACCTCTCTCCACAGCCCTGACCAGCCCGGATCACCCTTTCGAGCGAGCTATCGCAGTCGCGCCCGCGCCCAACCCCGGTCCGCCGTCAGCCACGCCTCCCACCGCAGCCCGGCCTCCTCCAGCGCGCGCTCGAAGGCCGCCTCGTCCAGGTACCGCCGCCGGAACTCCTGCACCCACCGCCCGTCCGGGAAGACGTACTCCACCCGCCCGTCCTCGACCCGAATCCGGCCGCCCGCGAACTCCCGCTCGAACGGCGCCCGGTCGTACAGCCCTTCCGGCTCCCGCTGCACCAGCACGCACCCGGCCGCCGAGACATGCCGCGCGCAGCTGCGCAGCAGCGCCGCGCACAGCTCCGGATCGGCGGTGTTGACCAGGTGCGAGGCCAGCAGGACGACGTCGAAGACCTCGCCCAGCTCCAGCGATTCGATCGGCGAGCACACCGTCCGGGCACCTCGCACCCGGGCGAGCATCTCCGCGGAATCGTCCACCGCCGTCACCACGAAGCCCCGCTGCAGCAGAGGGTGCGTCACCCTGCCCGCGCCGCAGCCGAGTTCGAGGACCGACGCGCCGGCCGGGACCGCTCCGGCGACGAGGTCCGGCTCCTCTCCGGCCGGCAGCCGGGCGTACAGCTCCACCGCGCAGCCGTCCGGTGCGATCGCCCCCGGGCCGCTGCCCCGGTGCCCCTCCCGCATGGCTCTCCCTTCTCCGCGACGTGACTCGCACCACCTTTGCCCGGATCCGGGTAGGAGCACACTCCGCCCGGGGCTATCTTTGAACTGACCAGTCAGTCTAAAATGGGGAACGGGGAGGGGCTCCGATGACGACAGCGGAGCTTGAGGTTCGGGAGCTGGCGCTCAGAGGCCCGCGCGGCTGGGTGTACCAGGGCGTGTCCTTCGAGGCGTCCGCCGGTGTCGTCGCGCTCGCCGGGCCGCGCGGGTCCGGGCGGACGTCGTTGCTGCTGACGCTCGCGGGGCGGATGCGGCCCGGCGGCGGGGAGGCCGTCGTGTTCGGGCACCCGCTGCCGCGACGCGCCGCACGCGTGCGGGGGCTGAGCGCGCTGGGGCCGGTCCCCGGCGTGAACGACCTGGAGCAGAGCCTCAGCGTCGGCGAGCACCTGCGGGAGCGCCGCTGGCTGCACCGGGGCACCCGCCGTCCGGCCGAGGTGCTCGCCGAGGTCGGCCTGGCCGAACTCCAACCCCGCACGCTGGTAAGGGACCTGGACGAGCTCGACGCCTTCCGCCTGGGCACCGCCCTCGCCCTGCTCGGGCGCCCCCGCCTCCTCGCCGTAGACGACGTGCCGGACCGCCCGGAGGCGTGGCAGCTCCTGCACGCGGTCGCGGAACGCGAGGACGGCCCCCTCGTCCTCGCCGCCACCCTCGACGTCCCCGGCCTGCCGGCCGAGACGGTCGTCCCCCTCGCGCACGACAAGGAGTCCGCCCGTGCCTAGGTCGATCGGCCTCGCCCGCCTCGAACTGCGCCGCTTCGCCCGCGGGCGGCTGCCCCGGGCCGCGCTCGTCGCGCTGCTGCTGCTGCCGCTGCTCTACGGCGCCCTCTACCTCTGGTCCTTCTGGAACCCCTACGGCCACCTGGACCGCCTCCCGGTCGCCCTCGTCGACGAGGACCGGCCGGTCACCGTGCACGGGCAGCGCATCGACGCCGGGCACACCCTGGACGCGGAGCTGACCCGCCGTCACATCTTCGGCTGGGAGCACGTCACCGCCGAGCAGGCCGCCAAGGGCGTCGCCGACGGGAGGTACTACCTCTCGCTCACCATTCCCGCCGACTTCAGCGCGGACATCGCCGGCTCCGACAGCGACCACCCGGCGCTGGGCGAACTGCGGGTCCGGACCAATGACTCGAACAACTACATCGTCGGCCAGATCTCCCGCTCCGTCTTCGACGAGATCCGCGCCGCCGCCTCCGCCAAGGCCTCGCGCGGCTTCTACGACCAGGTCTTCGTCGGCTTCGCCGACATCCACGACCGCACCGTCACCGCCGCCGACGGGGCCGACCGGATCACCGGCGGGGCCCGGCAGGCCAGGCAGGGAGCCGGGCAGCTGGCCTCCGGCGCGGACGCCGCGCACAGCGGCGCCCAGCAGCTGGCCGCCGGGCTGGACCAGGCCGCGGCCGGGAGCGGTAGCCTCGCCAAGGGCCTGGCCAGCCTGGACGCCGGCTCCGCGCAGCTGGCCACCGGCGCGGCCCGCGCCGCCGCGGGGACGCAGCAACTCGCCGACGCCGTCAACCCGGTGGCCGCCGACCTGTCGCCGCTGCTGCACAAGTACCCGACGCTGATCCAGGACTCGGCCACCGCCGTCGCCACCGGGGCGACGCAGATCGCAGACCGCCTCGACCAGCTCCCCGCCGCCACCCGCCAAGCCCTCGCCGACGCCCGCGCGGCCGCCGCGAAGCTGGACGCGCTGCAAGCCGCCTGCACCGCCGACTGCCTGACCGTGCGTCAGGCGGACCAGGCCGCGCACCAGGTCGTCACCGTGGCCGAGCAGGTGGACGCCACCGTCCAGCAGCTCGCCCCGCAGCTGCACGGCCTGGCCCAGGACGCCCGGCACGTCGCCGCACTGGCCAGGCCCCTGGCGCAGCCCGGCCTCGCGCACCGCTTCGACACCGCCGTGGCCCAGGTCAACCAGCTCAACCGCGGCGTGCACCAACTCGCGTCCGGAGCGAGCCGGTTGCACCAGGGCACCGGCCAGGCGCTGACCGGGGCCCAGCGCCTGGACAGCGGGCTCACCACCCTCGACGCGGGCGCGCACAGCCTCTCCGGCGGCCTCTACCGGCTCTCGGACGGGGCCCAGCAGCTCGACACCGGCCTCGGCTCCCTCGTCAGCGGCTCCGGGCAGCTGGCCACCGGCCTGCACCAGGGCGCGACACAGATCCCGGACTACGACGCCGACCAGCGCGACGCGCGTTCGGCGGCGATGAGCGACCCGGTCCAACTCGCCCGGGACGTCCTCAACCCGGCGTCCACCTACGGCACCGGCTTCGCGCCGTACTTCATCCCGCTGGCGCTGTGGGTCGGCGCGATGGTCGGCTACATGCTGCTGCGCCCGCTCAGCAGCCGGGCCCTGGCCGCCAACACGCCCGCGTGGCGGGCGGCCCTGGCCGGCTGGCTGCCGGTCGCCGCCGTCGGGATGCTGCAACTCGCCGCGCTGCTGGCGGTGTTGCACTGGGGCCTGGGCCTGCAGGCGGTCCGCGCCGCGGGTGTGGTGGGCTACCTGGCGCTGACGGTACTGGCCTTCACCGCGATCGTGCAGTGGCTCAACGCCCGCTTCGGACCGGCGGGCCGGCTGCTCACCCTGGCGCTGCTGATGCTCCAGCTGACCTCGGCCGGCGGCACCTATCCGGTGGAGACCAGCCCCGGCTTCTTCGGCGCGATCCACCCCTACCTGCCGATGAGCTACGTGGTGGCCGGGCTGCGCCGCCTGATCAGCGGCGGTGACCTCGCCGTGGTCTGGCAGGGCTGCGCGGTGCTGGCCGCCTTCGCTCTGGGCGCGCTGGCGCTGACGACGCTGACGGCCCGCCGGAAGCAGGTGTGGACGCTGTCCCGGCTGCACCCCGAGCTCTCGCTGTGACCGGCGGGGGAGAATGGGCGCCATGACGACCACCACCGGCAAGCGCAGGGCGGCCACCCGGCAGAAGCTGTTCCAGGCCGCGGTCACGCTGATCGCCGAGCAGGGCTACTCGGCGACCACCGTGGACGAGATCGCCGAGCGCGCCGGGGTGGCCAAGGGCACCGTCTACTACAACTTCACCAGCAAGGCGGAGCTCTTCGAGGAGCTGCTGCGCCACGGCGTCGGCCTGCTGACGACCGCGCTGCGGGCGGCCGGCGACGGCCGCCGCGGGGTGGACGCCCTCGACGCGATGACCCGCGCGGGCCTGGAGTTCCTGGCCCAGTACCCGTCCTTCGCCCAGCTGTTCGTGGCGGAGACCTGGCGGGCCAACCGCTCCTGGCACGAGACACTGCGGCTGATGCGCGAGGAGGCCGTGGGCGTGGTGGCCGCGGTGCTCCAGGAGGCGGTGGACGCCGGGGAGTTCCCGGCCGACCTGGAGGTGCAGCTGACCGCCTCCGCGCTGTTCGGCATGGTGCTCGTCGTCGGCCTGGACTGGCTGGTGTTCCAGCCCGAGCGCAGCCTGGACGACGTGCACGCCGGCATCAGCCGGCTGCTGCACGCTCGGGTGCGGCAGCCGGGCTGACGGCGACGACCCGGTCGCGCGAGCGGTCCGGCACGGTGAGCAGCCGCAGGAAGACCTGGACCAGCGGGCCGATACCGAAGGCGTAGACGACGGTGCCGATGCCGACCTGGCCGCCCAGCAGCCAGCCGACCGCCAGCACGGTCACCTCGATGACCGTGCGCACCAGCCGGATCGACCTGCCGGTGCGGCGGCTGAAGCCGGTCATCAGGCCGTCGCGCGGGCCGGGTCCGAACCGGGCGCCGATGTAGAGGCCGCCCGCGACGGCGTTGAGCACCACGCCCGCGGCGAGCAGCAGCAGCCGCAGCGGCAGCCCGCGCCCGTCGGGGACCAGCGCCAGCCCGGCGTCCACCGAGAGGCCGATCACGAAGACGTTGGAGATGGTGCCGAGGCCGGGCCGCTGGCGCAGCGGGATCCACAGCAGCAGCACCGCCGCGCCGATGATCATCGTGACCGTGCCGTAGGAGAGGCTGACGTGGCGGACCACGCCCTGGTTGAGCACGTCCCAGGGGGCGAGGCCCAGGGTGGCGCGGATCTGCAGCGCCATGCTGAATCCGTAGAGTGCGAGGCCGAGATAGAGCTGGACGAGGCGGCGGGCGAGCACCGGGAACCCCCTTGGACTGGTGGAGCCTGAGCTATGGTGCCAGTGTCAGCAGGATTGGCCTGCTCCTCCATAGCCAATTCGAAGAAGGTGGACTGCTGTGGCTCCTGCCTCCCCGTCCGGCTCCGCCCGCTCCTCCATCGGCGCGGCCCAGCTGGACCGTGCCCTGGGCGAGGGCTGGCAGCGGTCCTCGGGACCGGTCTACCGCTCGCTGGCCGTCGGCCTGCGCACCCTGGTGCTGGACGGGCGGGTGCCGGTGGAGACCCGGCTGCCCGCCGAACGCGAGCTCTCCGCCGCCCTCGGGGTCAGCCGCACGACGGTGGCCGCCGCCTACGAACTCCTGCGCGGCGAGGGCTTTCTGGCGAGCCGTCGGGGCGCGGGCAGCTGGACCGCCCTGCCCGCCGGGCGTGCCGTGCCGGCCACCGGTCTCTCGCCGCGCTCCGGCGACGCGGCCGGCGGGGACGCCATCGACCTCGGCGTGGCCGCGATGTGCGCGCCCGAGCCGTGGCTCAGCCAGGCGATGGCGGCGGCCACCGCCGAGCTCCCGCCGTACCTGGCCACGCACGGCGACTTCCCGGCGGGGCTGCCGGTCCTGCGCGAGGCGATCGCTGCCCGCTACACCCAGCGCGGTGCGCCGACCTCTCCCGACCAGATCATGGTCACCAGCGGCGCGGCCGGGGGCCTCGCCCTGGTACTGCGTCAACTCCTCGGCCACGGCGACCGGATCGCGGTGGAGTCCCCCTCCTACGCCAACGCCCTGCAGGCCGTCCGCTTCGCGGGCGGGCGCGCGGTGCCGGTCCCGCTCACCGCGGACGGCTGGGACCTGGACGGCTGGGCCCGCACCCTGCGCGACGCCGCGCCCCGACTCGCCTATGTGATACCGGACTTCCACAACCCGACCGGACTCCTCATGGGCGCCGGGCAGCGCCGGGAGCTGGTCGCACTGGCCCGGGCCACCGGCACCGTGCTGGTGGTGGACGAGACCATGGCCGAGCTGACCCTGGACCTGGACGAGTCCCAACTCCCGCCGCCCATGGCCTGCTTCGACCGGGCGGGTTCGGTGATCACCCTGGGCTCGGCGGGCAAGACCGTCTGGGGCGGCCTGCGCATCGGCTGGATCCGCGCCTCGGCGGACCTGGTGCGCCGGATCGCCGCCGAGCGGTCCAGCCTGGACGTGTCCTCCCCGGTGCTGGAACAGCTGGCGGCCCGTCACCTCTTCGACCCGGAGCGGTTCCCGGCACTGCTCGCGCAGCAGCGGGACCGCGTGCGCGGGCAGCGCGACGCCCTGGTGGCCGCGCTGCGCGAGGCCGTCCCGGACTGGACCTACCGGGTGCCG
Organism: Streptacidiphilus monticola; assembly: GCF_042658505.1. NCBI lineage: Bacteria > Bacillati > Actinomycetota > Actinomycetes > Kitasatosporales > Streptomycetaceae > Streptacidiphilus > Streptacidiphilus monticola. The sequence goes on from NZ_JBHSQJ010000055.1 coordinate 76,778, forward strand.
CAGGGCGGCCTGTCGCTCTGGGTCCGGCTGCCGGAGCCGCTGTCCGGCAGCGCCCTGGCCACGACGGCGGAGCGCTTCGGCGTCTGGATCGGCTCGGGGCCCCGGTTCGGCCTGGACGGCGTCCTCGAACGCTTCGTCAGACTGCCCTTCTCGCAACGCCCGGAGGTCGCCCGCGAAGCCGTCCACCGGCTCGCGGGCGCTGCCGCCGCCCTGCGCGAGGGCGCGCCTGGCCTGCTGCCGGCGGACGAGTTCCCGCTGCTGTAGCGCCCGGGCGGGCCGGGCCCAGCCCACGGGGAGGCTCCGCCCGGGGCGGAGCCCCTGGGTGGCCGCCCAGGAAGCAGGCAGGCGCAGGCCCTCCGCGGCGGGCGAGCCCAGTGCGGCGGCGAGCCCAGTGCGGCGGGGGGAAGCCCGGTGCGGCGGGGGGAGCCCGGCACGGCGGGGGGAGCCCGGCGGGGGGAGCCCGGCACGGCGGGGGGGGAGCCCGGCGGGGGGAGCCCGGCACGGCGGGGGGAGCCCGGTATTCCCGGTACGGCGGGGACGGTGTGGCGCAGGCCGGGCGGCGCGGCCAGGACCTNAGCCCGGTATTCCCGGTACGGCGGGGACGGTGTGGCGCAGGCCGGGCGGCGCGGCCAGGACCTCCCTACGCCCTCCCCCTGACGCGGGACAAGGCCGCCGAGGGCCCTGCCGGGCGAGGGACGAGCGCCACCCGCTCAAGGCCTGGCTGACCGTCCGATCCGGCCCGCGTCACCGGGGCTGTCTGCGGGCAGCGGACCGCCACCCGCAACAGAATGGCTGACATGGCACTCATCCTGGTGACCGGGGCGTCCACCGGCCTCGGACGCGACACGGCGAACACCCTGGCCGACGACGGGCACGACGTGGTCGTCCACGTCCGCAGCGCGGACCGCCTGCCCGAGGGCGACAGTCCCGGCCGCTGGAAGGGCGTCGTCACCGGGGACCTGGCCCGCACGGACGAGATCCACGGCGTCGCCCGGCAGGCGAAGGGGTTCGGCCGCTTCGACGCCGTGATCCACAATGCGGGCGTCCTGCACGGGCCGGACGTGGCGACCGTCAACACGGTCGCGCCCTACCTGCTGACGGCCCTGATGGACCGTCCGGCCACGCTCGTCTACCTGAGCAGCGGGATGCACCGGGGCGGCTCCACCGACCTGCGCCGCCTCGACGACGGGACCGCCTCCTACAGCGACAGCAAGCTGTGGGTCACCGCCCTCGCGCTCGCGGTCGCCTCGCGGTGGGCGGGGACCGCGAGCCACGCGGTGGACCCGGGGTGGGTCCCCACCCGGATGGGCGGTCCCGGCGCGCCCGACGACCTGATCGCCGGCCACCGGACCCAGGTGTGGCTGGCCACCCGCGACGACATGTCCCCGCGCACCGGCGGTTACTGGTACCACCAGCGCGCTCAGACGCCCCATCCCGCCGCGCAGGACGCGGAGTTCCAGGCCCGGCTGCTCCAGGCGCTGGAGCAGCGCACCGGGGTTCCGCTCGGCTGACGCCGCGTCAACTCCCCGGGCGCTGCCGTCGGCAGGCACGAGACCGGGGGGCGGAACGCGACCGGCG
>NZ_JBHSQJ010000056.1:0-31375 GCF_042658505.1 Streptacidiphilus monticola
TCCGGCACCGTCGCCGCCACCGCGTGCCGGTGCGCCGACGCCGACGCGAGCTGCGGCGTGGACGCGGCCCGCGTCCACACGCCCAGCGCGGCGGCCGTGGACGCCAGCAGCACCAGCGCCCAGCGCAGCGCCCGCCGCAGGCGCAGCCGGGCCAGATCCGTCCCGCGCGCCAGCCCGTTGCCGCGCAACGCCGTCTGCCTGCCGCCACCCCACACGATGCCGCCCCTCTCCTCCCCACCCGAGAGACGAGCACCGCGATCCCGGAGTTCCCGCAGGTGTCAGCGGGGCGGCCTGCCGCCCACCGTCCGCAGCGCCCGCAGGGCGATCCACAGCTCCGCCGAGCCGACGGCGTCGGCCGGGTGACGGCCGGTCAGCTCGGTGATCCGGTTGACGCGGTAGAGCACGGTATTGCGATGACAGTGCAGACGCTCCGCGGCCCTGGCCGTCGATCCACCCGCGGCGAACCACGCGTCCAGCGTGTCGAGCAGCATCGACCGCTCCGCCCTGGGCAGGGCCAGCACCCCGCCGAGCACGCCCGCAGCCACCTCCGCGCCGACCTCCGGGGCGGCCGCTGCCAGCAGTGCCACCGGCGAACTCCCGTACACCTCACAGCCGTCGGCTCCGACCGGGACACACCGTGCCGCCAGCTGCGCCTGCCGCCAAGCCCGCGGCACGCCCTCGGGCCCGTCGCACGCCCTGCTGACGCCGATCCGGCCGTCGGCCCCGTCCGCGAGCACGTCCGCCACCTGTTGGGCCGTGCCCGCCAGCAGTCCCACCCATGCGTGCACCTGCTGCAGCCACACGCCGGTCACTCCGGCCGCGCGCAGTCGTTCGGCCGCCTTCGGCCGGACGCCCTCGGTGTGGACGACGACCAGCGGCCCGAGCCCGTCCAGCCCGAGCAGGCGCAGCACCTCCGCTCCCCGCGCTCCGGCGGCACTGCCGTCGAGCAGCCCCGTGAGCAGACCGCGCCGCAACTCGGCGTCCTGGCGGGTCCGTTCCTCCACCACGGTCCGGTAGGCGTCGGCCGCGGCGCTGGAGAACTCGTCGATGACGAGCCAGACGTCGGAGGCCACGGGCAGCAGGTCGCCCTCGCAGCCCTCGACCCGCGCCGCGTCCAGCAGCCGGTCCCAGATGAACCGCCCGGCCAGTCGGAAGGCGTGCAGCAGCGCCGCCAGGGGAATGCCCTGCTCCGCCTTGAGCGTCCCGGCCGCGCGAGCGGCCTCCAGGCTCATCGGCCGGCCCTGGAGCGCCACGAGCAGGGTGCACAGGTTGTCGTGCACGGCGCCGCGCAGCTGCGCCCGGGTCAGCCTCGTGCTGTGCGCGTAGGCGGCCTCGTCGCGGAAGATCGCCTCGGTGAGCTCGTCGGCCAGCGGCTCCACCGCGCCCAGCAGCCGCAGCACCAGCGCCGCGGCTCGCGGCTCGGAGGCCAGGTGTGTCGTCATGCTGCCCCACCCTGACGTTCCTTGTGCCGCGGCACAAGAGCCCGGCCCGCAACTCCCGCCGCCTGCCCATAGCCTGCCGCGCTCGCAGGGAGGATCATCACCTGCACGGGGCTGCCGACCCCGTCCCCTCGTGCCCCTGCACAGTGCGCCGTCGAAGGAGCCGCCGATGACCACCTCTCTTCCGGACACCGCCGAAACGGACCGGATCGACCAGGTACTCGACCAGCTGGCCGAGGGCGAGACCGCCTGGGCGGCCTGCGGACTGGCCCGCCGCCGCGAACTACTGGAGCAGGTCCACGCGGCCACCGCCGCCCACGCCCGGGCCTGGGTCGAGGCCGCCGCCGGCTACAAACAACTGCCCTCCGGCAGTCCGCTGTTCGGTGAGGAGTGGATCTCCGGGCCGTACGCTGTGCTCACCGCCACCACCGCACTCGCCGACAGCGTCCGCGCCCTGGAACAGGGCCGCAGCCCCGTCGACGACTACACACTCGCCGCCGGGCCGGAGGGACGCGTCGCCGTCCGCGTACTCCCACACACCCGCTGGGACCGGCTGCTGCTCAACGGCTTCTCCGCCGAGGTCTGGATGCCGCCGGGCACGACCGCCGCCGAGGTACGCGACCGCGCCGGCCTCGGCCTGCGGACGCCCACGGCCACCGCGGGCATCGGCGTGGTGCTCGGCGCGGGCAACATCACGTCCATCCCGGTGCTGGACGTGCTCTACGAGCTCTACGCCCACAACCGGGTGGTGGCCCTGAAGCTCAACCCGATCACCGACCCGCTGCTCGACGTCTTCCGCGCGGTGCTGGACCCGTTCATCAGAATCGGCGCCGTACGCGTCCTCACCGGCGGCGCGGACGTCGGCGGCTACCTGGTCCGCCACACCAAGGTCGCCCATGTGCACATGACCGGCAGCGCGGCCACCCACGACGCGATCGTCTTCGGCACCGGTCCCGAGGGCGAGCAGCGCCGCCGGTCCGGAACTCCCCTGCTGGACAAGCCGGTCAGCAGCGAACTCGGCGGCGTCTCCCCGGTGATCGTCGTTCCCGGCGACTGGTCGGAGGCGGACCTGCGCTTCCAGGCCGAGCACGTCGCCACCCAGCGCCTGCACAACGGCGGCTACAACTGCATCGCCGGCCAGGTGGTGCTGCTGTCCCGGGACTGGCCGCAGAAGGACCGCTTCCTCGCCCATCTGCGCCACGTCCTCGCACAGGCCCCTGCCCGCCCGGCCTACTACCCCGGCAGCGACACGCGCGTCACCCAGGCCCTCGCCACCCACCCCACCGCCGAACGCCTCGCCGGCGGACGCGTCCTGCTGCCGGGCCTCCGGCCGAGCGAGGCCGACCCTGCGCTGACGACGGAGTACTTCGCCCCGGTGCTGGGCGTGCTCGAACTGCCCGGCGGGCCACGCGAGTTCCTCGACGCGGCGGTCGAGACGGCGAACACCGAACTGCTCGGCACCCTCGGTGTCAACGTCCTCGCCCACCCGGCCACCATCGCTGCCCTCGGCCGCACCTTCGACGAGGCGGTGGCCAGACTGCGCTACGGCACCATCGCCGTCAACGCCTGGACCGGCCTTGGGTACCTGACCCCCACCGCCACCTGGGGCGCGTTCCCGGGCCACACTCTGCAGGACGTCCAGAGCGGAATCGGCGTGGTGCACAACGCCGTTCTGCTGGATTCCCCCGAACGCACCGTCGTGCGCGGCCCGTTCCGGCCCGCGCCGAGGTCGGTCCTGCACGGGGAGTTCGCCCTCACGCCCCGGCCCCCGTGGTTCGTCACCAACCGCACGGCGGCGACGACCGGCGAGCGGCTTACTGCGTTCGCGAGCCGCCCCCGCTGGTCCGCGCTGCCGGGCATCTTCGCGTCGGCGTTGCGGGGGTGAGGCAGAGGGTGCGGGGCGCGCGGGGCGCGCGGGCCGCGTGCTGCTGAGGTCTCATGCCTCGGTGCTCGCGGCTTGCGCCTCGCGCCTCGCGCCTCGCGGCTCGCGGCTCGCGGCTCGCGCTGAACGCTGAACGCTACACGCCTGCAACGGCATTGTCTGGCGGGCGAGTTACTCACCGTGCTGCTCGCTCCGCTCGCCTCCAAAGACGCTGGCTAGGAGGGAGGGGTGGCGGGGCCGCTGCCTCGGTGCGGGCGGTACGCGGGCTGGCGGCCGTTGCGGCTGCGCCGGGCCCACGGGGACTGAGCCTGGGAGTGCGTGGCGGGCTGGCGAGGGTAGGGCGGGGACCGTCGACAACCCGCCACCATGCGCAGGCCCCCGCGCCGCCCCGCCCCTCCCGGGCACACCCGCCCACCCCACCGGACACGAGCCCGAGCCCCCGACCCAAATGGCGACTTGGCGAGAGTGCAGCGGAAACCATCGACAACCCGCCACCATGCGCAGGCCCCCGCGCCGCCCCGCCCCTCCCGGGCACACCCGCCCACCCCACCGGACACGAGCCCGAGCCCCCGACCCAAATGGCGACTTGGCGAGAGTGCAGCGGAAACCATCGACAACCCGCCACCATGCGCAGGCCCCCGCGCCACGCCGCCCCTCCCGGGCACACCCGCCCACCCCACCGGACACGAGCCCGAGCCCCCGACCCAAATGGCGACTTGGCGAGAGTTCGGCGGGGACTGTCGGCAACCCGCACACGGGTGCCATGCCTGTCCGGGCTGGCACACCCAGTCGTCTGCCTGCGGGAAGACCTTGTTCCGAACACATCAACCCACCACCACCGGGCCGCGCCGGGCCGCGCCGACCCGCGCCCGACAACGGCGGCTGGCCCCCACCCCGCCCGCTCCCGTAGTTGCCGTCTTTCCGCGAGCGGAGCGAGCAGCACGAACCCCAGCCCGCCCAACGGCGAATGCCGTTGCAAACGTCCCGCGAACCCCCTGTCCTACGGGCAGCCGAAAGGAGCCCGCCCTCAGCAGCTCAACGGCGGCTCCACGGCAGCAGCTTCCAGGCAGCTCCACGGCAACTCTCCACGGCAGCTCTACGGCAGCGGATAGACCTCCTGCCGTGCCGCCCCCTCCGGCCGGGCCGCCCGGTACACCACAACCACCCGCGTAAACCGCTCGACCCCGGAATGCCCCGCCCACGCCCGCGGCCGAGTCAGAACCACGTTCACCGCGTACCGATGAAAGTGCCCGGCAGCACAGTACGGTCGGCAGTCGTTCGCCACGTCGTACCCGCTCCCCCGCGCCTCACTGGCCGCCCACGTCGACCACTTCATCGAGGCCAGGTAGTTGTTGCCGTCGCCGCACGCCAGCACGTAACTCGCCGGGCGCACCCGCGGCTTGTGGGCACAGTCGAGCACGACCCGACGCGCCCCGCTCGCCTGCGCCGCCTCTCCCGCCAGGACCCTTCCGCCGGCCTGGGCGGTCCCGGCACCGGAAGAAGTTGTCACCGAGGCCGACCCGGCATGGCCGGCCTGCGTCGAGACCGTCGCCGCCGCCGGAATGAGAAGCGCGCCGCCAAGGACGATGCCCAGGGCAATCTTCGTCGCAGCCATCGATGCCCCCAGCGGGCCTGCCCGAAGGGGGCCGCAGGACAGCCCCACCCCGGGGAACAAATCGGACAGGTCCACGCTAGGGCGCTCGCCCGCGCACCGCCCCCGCTGCTGCGTCGGACGCGCCGATCAACCGCCTACCCCCGGCAGGACCACCCCGTGATGACGAAGTCCCGCGTGCGCCTCCACCCCAGCCGCACCGGCCGGGTCCAGATGCACCGTCGCGGCGGCGAGCCGCGGCACCGCGTGGATCAGGGCGTGCTCGGCGGCGACGGCGATGGCGTGCGCACGGGCGACGGTCAGCTCCGGGTCCACGACGACGTCCGTCTCCGCATGCAGGCTGTGCCCGATCCACCGCATCCGTACCCGCCCGACGCCCTCGACCCCGACGACGCCCCGTAGCGCGACGCGCGCCTGCTCGACCAGCGCCGGATCCACCGCGTCCATCAGCCGACGGCCCACCTCCCGGGCCGCGTCGCGCAGCACCGACACGATCGCGACGGTGATCAGCAGTCCGACGACCGGGTCCGCCCAGCGCAGCCCCAGGGCCACGCCTCCCGCTCCGACCAGCACGGCGAGCGACGTGAACCCGTCCGTGCGGGCATGCATGCCGTCCGCGACCAGCGCGGCCGAGCCGATCCGCCGGCCGGTCCGGATGCGGAAGCGGGCGACCCACTCGTTGCCGACGAACCCGGCCAACGTGGCGAGGGCGACCGCGCCCAGGTGCGTGAGGGGCCGGGGATGCAGCAGACGGTCGACCGCCGCCACGGCGGTCAGCGCGGACGACGCGGCGATCGTCAGCACGACCGCCACGCCCGCGAGATCCTCGGCGCGGCCGTAGCCGTAGGTGTAACGGCGATCGGGCGCCCGCCGCGCGACAAGGAAGGCGATGCCCAGCGGAACGGCGGTCAGCGCGTCGGCGGCGTTGTGGACGGTGTCCCCGAGCAGGGCGACCGAACCTGAGAGTCCGACGATCACTGCCTGCACGACGGTGGTCAGCCCGAGGACGGCGAGCGAGAGCCACAGCGTGCGCATGCCCTCGCGTGAGCCCTCCATCGCCGTGTCGACCCTGTCGGCGGCGTCATGGCTGTGCGGCGTGAGCAAGTGGCCGATCCGGTGCCGGAGTTCGGCCCACCGGCGCCCCGTCGGGTGCCCGTGATCATCCACGTGCTCATGCCCGTGAGCACCCTCGCCACGTCCGTGGCCCGCGCCATGGCCGCGTTCGGGGCCGCGTTCAGTGCCGCGTTCGGGGCCGCGTCGGTGACCGTGCTCATGACCGAGACCGTCAGCATGACCGTCAGCACGACCCTCAGCATGACCGTCCTCGTGACCGTCATCGTGACCCGGACCGTGGCCCCACGTGGCATCCATGGCCCCACCGTGGCACGGAAATCCCGTTGCAGCCACCGTGGTTGTACGACGCCTGACCAGGTGCGACACCCCCGCAAGAGCAGGCGTCGCGCAAAGCCGGCCGGACGCCCCGGGCGCATGGTTGATCACCGCCCGCTCCCGGGGTAGCGTCCGCCCATGTCCTCGACACCCGGGCTGCCGGAGACCGGCCGGACGACCGCCGCACTGCTGGCCGAGCTGACCGCGCTCACCTCGGGCGACCTGCCCACCCGGGGCGGACGCACCGCCGCGTACGTCTACGACAGCGGCCGGCCGGAGGTGCGCGCCGCGGCCACCGAGGCGTACCTGGCCATGCTGGAGGTCAACGGGCTGGACCCGACCGCCTTCCCCAGCATCGTGGCGCTCGAACGGAGCGTCGTCGGGGCGGTGGCCTCCCGGCTGGGCGGAAGCGGCGCGACGCCGGGCATCTTCACGAGTGGCGGCACCGAGTCGATCATGCTCGCCGTGAAGGCCGCACGCGACGCGAGACCCGAGGTCACGGACCCTCAACTCGTCGTCCCGGTCACCGCGCACGCCGCGTTCCACAAGGCCGGCGCGTACCTCGGCCTGCGGGTCGTGCCCGTGCCCGTCGATCGGGAGACGTTCCGTGCCGACCCCGCCGCGATGGCCGCCGCCTGCGACGACGGCGGGACCGGCGGCGCCCGGGGCACGAGCGGCAGCACGGTGCTCGTCGTCGCGTCCGCGCCCTCCTACGCACACGGCGTCGTGGACCCGGTCGCCGAGATCGCGGCGCTCGCCGCGGACCGCGGCATCCCCTGTCACGTGGACGCCTGCGTCGGTGGCTGGCTGCTGCCCTGGCTCGCCGAAGCCGGCGCGCAGATCCCGCGGTTCGACCTCTCCGTGCCCGGTGTCACCTCCCTCTCCTGCGACCTGCACAAGTTCGGCTACGCGCCCAAGGGCTCGTCCGTCCTCCTCTTCAACGACGAGTCGCTCCGCCGGGCCGCGTACTACGCCTGTGCCGCCTGGCCGGGCTACACCGTCGTCAACTCGACCGTGCAGAGCAGCAAGGGCGCCGGTCCGCTGGCCGGCGCCTGGGCGACGCTGCAGGCGCTGGGCGCCGCGGGCTACCGCGAGCTGGGCCGCGCGGCGCTGTCCGCAACGCGTCGTCTGGTCAAGGGAGTCGAGGCGATCGACGGCCTGCACGTCCTCGGCCGGCCGGACGCGACGCTGGTCGCCATCGGCTCCGACTCCCTCGACCTCTTCGCCCTCGCCGACGAGGCACGGACCCTCGGCTTCTTCCTCCAGCCGCAGTTCAGCCTGGACGGGATGCCCGCCAACCTGCACGTCACGCTGACCGGGGTGAGCCAGGCCGGTGTCGACGAGCTGCTCGCCGTGCTGGCCGAATGCGCCGACCGGGTGCGGCCGTTGGGGCCGCCGACGCCGCCCGCCGACCTCGTCGCGCTGCTGGGGCAGGTGGACCTCACGACGCTCGACGACGCCTCTTTCGCCGCGCTCCTGCCCGCCGTGGGCGTCACCCCGCAGGGCGCGGAGCCGCCCAGGATGGCGGCGGTGAACCGCCTGCTCGATGCCCTGCCGCCGAGCACCCGCGAGCTGATCGTGACCCGCTTCCTGGCCGCTCTCTACAGCCCGTACCTGGACAGCCCACAGCCGGACAGCACGCAGTTGGACGGTGCGCAGTTGGATAGCATGCGGCTGAACAACCCTTCCCTGGAGTTCTGATGACGACGCCCCTGCCCCGTTCCGCGCCCTCCGCCCAGGACATCGACGCCCGCGGCGTGGTCGCCTTCCTCGACGCGATCGACGGCGTGGGCGGAATCGAGCCGCACGGCATCGTGCTGCTGCGGCACGGGAACGTCGTCGCGGAGGGCTGGTGGTCTCCGTACGCCGCCGACCGGGTGCAGCTGCTCTACTCGCTGAGCAAGAGCTTCACCTCGACGGCTGCCGGATTCGCCTGGGCCGAAGGGCTGTTGGACCTGGACGCTCCGGTGGTCTCCTACTTCCCGGAGCTGGACGCCGAGGTCACCGACCCCCGCAGCCGGGCGGTCCTGGTCCGGCACGTCGCCTCCATGTCGGCGGGGCACTCCTCCGAGCAGTGGGACCGCGCGCTCGCCGCCGACCACGACGAGCCCGTGCGCGGTTTCCTGCTCGACCCGCCGGACGGCACGCCGGGCGTCACCTTCGCCTACAGCCAGTCGACCACCTACACCCTGGCGGCGATCGTCCAGCGCCTCACCGGCCAGACCCTGGTCGAGTACCTGCGGCCGCGGCTGTTCGACCCGTTGGGGATCGACCAGGCGCTGTGGCAGGAGCATCCGAAGGGGCGCAACATCGGCTTCTCGGGACTGCACGCCACCACGGAGGCGGTGGCCCGGCTGGGCCAGCTGTACCTCCAGGGCGGTGTCTGGGAGGAACGGCAGCTGCTCTCCGCCGAGTGGGTCGCGGAGGCCACCCGGCCCCAGGTGGACAACAGCGCCACGGGCTGGGCGCCGGACTGGACGCAGGGCTACGGCTTCCAGTTCTGGATGGCCCGCCACGGCTACCGCGGGGACGGCGCCTACGGACAGTTCTGCGTCGTGCTTCCGGAGCAGGACGCCGTGCTGGCCCTCACCGCGGAGGCCGAGGACATGCAGGCCGTCCTCGACGCGGCCTGGACGCACCTGCTTCCGGCCTTCGAGGGGAAGGGCTCGGCCGAGGCGGACGAGGAACTGGGGCGGCGCCTGACGGCCCTTCAACTGCCGTTCGACCAAGGACAGGAGAGCGAGCTGCCGAGCGGCACCTTCACGGCTGCGCGCTCGGCGCTGCCGGGCCTGGAGCGTATCGCCCTGGCGCCGGGCGAGCTGACCCTGCACGAGAAGGACGGCACCGCGACGGCCCTCCCCCTGGTACCGGGCTCGTGGCCGGTCTCCGGCCACTTGGCCGCCCGAGCCGCGCGGACGGACGAGGACACGGTGACGGTGCACCTCCAGTTCGTCGAGACCCCGCACAAGCTCCGCGTCCGCTGCGACCTCCGCACGGGCACCTTCGACGCCACCTGGCACACGGTCCCGCTCGGCCCTTCGGACTTCCCGATCGCCGAGCTCCGCGCCCCGCGCGGCTGAACCGGGCGACGCCCGGTACCTGTCCGGGGCCGATGGCCGCGGTCGGATCGGTCACGGCCATGGCCAGGGGACCAGGAACGGGCGGGGCCGCGGGGCACGCCCATGGGTGGCGCTGCAGCAGGTCGCCGCGCATGCGCCGTGTCCCTCGCGACCGCCTCGCGGGCCCCACGGGGCCGGTCCGCGGAGACCGGGCGCGCCGGGCCGGATCGCGCTCTGCCCAGGGCGAATCTGCTGCGGGCCGACAGCCCTGGGCGCGGGCCGCCGCGGGAGTCAGGGTGGGGATGACCACCCGGACGTTCCCGACGCAGGAGGCCCGCCCCATGGCATCCCTGACCGACCGTCACCACCCGCTGCTCCCCCGCGCCGAGGAGGGCGACACCCCGCCGACCCGCTTCGACGACCACCTCGCCGCGCAGCTGCTCACCCAGCGGATCATCGTGCTCGGCACCCAGGTCGACGAGGTCTCGGCCAACCGGGTCTGCGCGCAGCTGCTGCTGCTCTCCGCCGAGGACCCGCGGACCGACATCAGCCTCTACATCAACAGCCCCGGCGGCTCGGTGACCGCGGGGCTGGCCATCTACGACACCATGCAACTGATCCCGAACGACGTGGCCACGCTGGTCATGGGCTTCGCGGCGAGCATGGGCCAGTTCCTGCTGACCGTCGGCGCCAAGGGCAAGCGCTTCGCCCTGCCCAACGCGCGGATCATGATGCACCAGCCCTCGGCCGGCATCGGCGGCACCGCGGCGGACATCGCGATCCAGGCGGAGAACCTGGAGTTCATGAAGCAGGCGATCGAACGGATCACCGCCGAGCACACCGGGCAGGCACCGGAGACGATCCGCCGCGACGGCGACCGCGACCGCTGGTTCACCCCGGCCGAGGCCAAGGAGTACGGCCTGGTCGACCACGTGGTCACCTCGCTGGCGGACGTCCGCCCGGCGGGCCCGCAGCGGCGCATCGGACTGTGAGGGGCAGGGAGACCGAGATGAGCCAGTACACCGTTCCGACCGTCGTCGAGCGCACCACGCAGGGCGAGCGCGCCTACGACGTCTTCAGCCGGCTGCTGTCCGAGCGGATCGTCTTCCTGGGCACGGAGATCGACGACGGCGTGGCCAACGTCGTCATCGCGCAGCTGCTGCACCTGGAGGCGTCCGCCCCCGAGCAGGAGATCGCCGTCTACATCAACTCGCCCGGGGGCTCCTTCACTTCGCTCATGGCGATCTACGACACCATGAGCTTCGTCCGCGCCCCGATCGCCACCTTCTGCGTCGGGCAGGCCGCCTCCACGGCGGCGGTGCTGCTCGCCGCCGGCGACGCGGGCCGGCGCCACGTGCTGGAGCACTCCCGGGTGCTGCTGGGCCAGCCCGCAACCGGCGGCCGCCAGGGCACGGTCTCCGACCTGCATCTGCAGGCGCAGGAGATGCTGCGGATCCGCGCCCAGGTGGAGGAGGTGCTGGCGCGGCACACGGGCCACGACACCGCGACGCTGCGCGCGGACATGGACCGCGACAAGGTCTTCACAGCGGAGGAGGCCGTGGGCTACGGCCTGGCGGACCACGTGCTGAGCCGGCGCGCGGTCCCGGCCTGACGGGGCGTCAGCGGGCGCGCGGCGCGCCGGGCACGGGCGCCGAGGCTCGTGCCCGGCAGCGCCCACGGCGCCTGGCTCACTGCCGGCGGAGGAGCGGCTCAGGCCGCGAGGCAGAGCCCGTCCCGGCGGGCCTGCGCCCGCGCGGCAGCCTGCCGCACGGCGGTCAGCTCGCTCACCGTCCGCAGCACGGCGTCGCCCCGGGCGGGGACGGCAGCCGGCCGACGGCCCGTCACCCGCGCCTGCCGGGCGGTGAGTTCGGCCTGCGCGAGACCGAGGACCTGCCCGAGACCGAGGCCGAGCGCCCGGGCCGCGGCCGCCAGCACCTCCGAGGACGCCTCCTTGCGGCCGCGCTCCACCTCGGAGAGGTACGGCATCGAGATCCGCGCGGCCTCGGCCACCTCCCGCAACGTCCGCCCCTGCTCCAGCCGTCGGCGGCGCAGGACGNGCCCGCCGCCGACGACGTCACGCCACAGCGGCTCGGGCGCCGGGTCGCCGCCGGAGGGTGCCTGCCTGGGTGCTTCGCTGCTCATCGTCCCAGGATAGGAAGGCACGGCGGGACCGCACCCCTGCGGCGCGTCCGCCCTGCGCGAACCCCCGCCGATCCATGCCCATGCCGCCGCGACCGCCTCTCGACGCCGGCTCGGCGCGCCGGTACGCTCGGCTCTCATACTCAATTAATTGACTATGGAGTGAGCGATGCACCCGTTCCGCGCCGCCGTCGAGTCCGGGGACGTCGAGGCAGTCGAGGCCCTGCTCGCCGAGGACGTCGTCTTCACCAGTCCGGTCGCCTTCAAGCCCTACCCGGGCAAGGCCGTCACCGCCGCGATCCTGCGCGCGGTGATCCGCGTCTTCGAGGACTTCCGCTACGAGCGGGAGATCGGCGGTCCGGAGGACCGGGACCACGCCCTGGTCTTCAGGGCCACGGTGGCCGGCCGGGAGGTGCAGGGCTGCGACTTCCTGCACCTGAACGAGGACGGCCTGATCGACGACTTCACGGTGATGGTCCGCCCGCTCTCCGGCGCCCAGGCCCTGGCCGCCGCCATGGGGGCGCAGTTCGACCGGATCGCCGCCGAGGCGCAGGCCGCCGGGCAGGCCTGACCTCGCGTCAGGTACGGCCTCGGCCCTGCACGTCCGCCTGGGTGCCGCGGCGTTCCAGCACGGCCAGAGCCTGCTCGCACCAGCGCTGGTTCTCCCGCTCGAAGGACAGGCCCCGCATCAGCGTCAGGTAGGGGCCGACGCGCTCGGCCGTCGCCAAGTAGTCGTCCTCGAACCGGCCGTCCAGCAGCCGGGCGCGCAGCCGCTCGTAGCGGGCGATCTTCGCCTCGGCGCTGCCGATCCGTTCCCGCAGCGCCGCGCGCACCGTCTCCGCGTCCCCGGCGTCCACGGCCTGCACTTTGACCAGCAGGTCATCGCGGATCGCGGAGGGCCGCGGCGGCTCGGCGGTGAACGCGCGCAGCGCCTGGAGCCCCGCCTCGGTCAGCGCGAACAGCCGCTTGTTCGGCCGGCCCCGCTGCTCCACCACCCGCGCCCGGACCAGTCCGTCGGCCGCCATCCGCTCCAGCTCCCGGTAGAGCTGTTGCGGCGTCGCCGCCCAGAAGTTCGCCACTGACGCGTCGAACCCCTTGGCCAGGTCGTACCCGGACGCCTCGCCCTCGACGAGCAGGGTGGACAGGATCGCATCACGCAGTGCCATGCCCGCAGCCTACCGGGCTGCTATTCAACTCGGTGAGTAGCTCAGGAGGCCGGAAGCACCTTGGCCGCCCTGACGGCGAGGCAGGGCGGCCAAGGGGTCGGAGGGGGTGGTGACAGGGCGTCAGCCGGCCTGCCGCCGCCCCGCGCTGAGGACGGCGTAGACGACGAACGCGGAGGCCAGGCCGACGGCCCAGCCGTAGTCGGCCAGCGGCTTGAGGAACGGGATGACCCCGTCCGCCGGGAACGGGCCCTGCTTCACGCCCTTGACGACCGTGGAGTAGGAGCCGCCGATCGCCAGGACGCCGCCGACGGCGAAGGCCAGCACCGCGCGGAGGTTCCAGCCGCCGGTGTACCAGTAGCGCCCGTCACGCCGGTAGAGGTCCGCGAGCGCCAGCCGGGTCCGGCGCAGGAACCAGTAGTCGGCGATGAGGATGCCGGCCACGGTGCCGAGCAGGCCGCCGACCACGCCGAGCCAGGTGAAGATGTAGACGTGCGGGTTGGCGATCAGCTTCCACGGCAGGATCACGATCCCGACCACACCCGTGATCAGCGCCCCCGTACGGAAGTTGACGTACTTGGGAACGAGGTTGGACAGGTCGTAGGCGGGCGAGACGACGTTCGCGGCGATGTTCACCGACAAGGTCGCCACCATCACGATCAGCAGCGCGAACAGCGCGCCCACCACGTTGCTCATCTTCGCGCTGAGCGCGATCGGGTCCCAGATCGGCTCCCCGTAGACCGCCTGCGAGCCGGACGTCACGAGCACCGACAGGACCGCGAACAGCGTCATCGTCGTCGGCAGTCCCAGCGTCTGCCCCCACAGCTGCGCCCGCTGGCTCCCGCCGAACCGCGTGAAGTCCGGGATGTTCAGCGACAGCGTGGACCAGAAGCCGATCATGCCCATCAGCGAGGGGAAGAACACCTTCCAGAAGCCGC
Organism: Streptacidiphilus monticola; assembly: GCF_042658505.1. NCBI lineage: Bacteria > Bacillati > Actinomycetota > Actinomycetes > Kitasatosporales > Streptomycetaceae > Streptacidiphilus > Streptacidiphilus monticola. The sequence continues at coordinate 13,622 of NZ_JBHSQJ010000056.1, forward strand.
TCCCCCACCCCAGCTGCGAGGGCTGGTCCAGCAGCGGGCCGAAGCCGCCCGCCTTCGACGCCATGACGCCCAGCAGCACCAGCGCGCCCACGATGACCAGCGGCGCGGCCCAGTTCTCCACCCGGCGCAGCGTCTCCATGCCGCGCGTGATCACCGCGATCTCGATCAGCCAGAACACCAGGAACGACAGCCACTGCGTCCACGGTGTCCCGGATATCTGACCGGCCGCCAGCCAGCCGTGGCCGAGCACCTTCCCGGCCAGCAGGTAGATGCCCTCGCCACCGATCCAGGTCTGGATGCCGAACCAGCAGCACGCCACCGCCGCCCGCACCAGCGCCGGCAGGTTGGCCCCCCGGAGGCCGAACGACGCCCGCGCGAACACCGGGAACGGGATGCCGTACTTCGTCCCGGCGTGGCCGGTCAGCAGCATCGGCACCAGCACGATCACATTGGCCAGCGCGATCGTCAGCACGGCCTGCTTCCAGTCCATGCCCAGGGCGACCAGGCCGGAGGCCAGCGTCCACGAGGGGATGCAGTGGGCCATGCCGACCCACAGCGCGAGGTAGTTGTAGGTGCGCCAGGTGCGGCGCGCGATAGGGACGGGGGCGAGGTCGCCGTTGGCGAAGCGGGGGTCGTCCAGGACCACCCCGTCGGCCAGGGCGACCCGGCCGTCGGCGTAGGTGAGCTGTGCGGCGGAGGGATCGGTGGATCTGGAAGGTGCGGGAGTAGCCGAGGACACCGGGGACCACCTCTGTTCTTGTGGATCAGCCTCTCAGGACGGGGATGACGTGCTCGCCGTAGGCGTCGATGGTCGACTCCACGGCGTCGTGCATGGCGTAGACCGCGAACTGGTCCACGCCCAGGGACCGCAGCTGCTCCAGCTTCTCCAGGTGTGCGGACACCGGTCCGACCAGGCAGAAGCGGTCCACGATCTCGTCGGGGACGAAGGCGGTGTCGGGGTTCCCCGCCCGTCCGTGGTGGGAGTAGTCGTAGCCCTGGCGCGCCTTGATGTAGTCGGTCAGCGCGTCCGGGACGAGCCCGCTGTGCTCGCCGTAGCGGGCCACGAGATCGGCGACGTGGTTGCCGACCATGCCGCCGAACCACCGGCACTGCTCGCGGGCGTGCGCGAGCTGCTCCTCGCTGCCGTCCGTGACGTACGCGGGCGCGGCGACGCAGACGGTGATCGACTCGGGGTCGCGCCCGGCCTGCTCGGCGGCGGTACGGACCGCCTTGACCATCCACTCCGTGAGGAACGGGTCGGCCAACTGGAGGATGAAGCCGTCCGCCTGACGGCCGGTCAGCTCCAGCGCCTTCGGCCCGTAGGCACCCATCCAGATCGGCAGCTTCGGGTCGCCGCTGATCCAGGGGATGCGCATGACGGTGCCGTCGACCTCGGCCTCCCGACCCTCCGCCAGCTCCTTGATCACGTGCATCGCGTGCGAGAGCCGCTCCAGCGTGGCGGGCCTGCGCCCGGCCACGCGCTGGGCGGAGTCGCCACGGCCGATGCCGCACACCGTGCGGTTGCCGAACATGTCGTTCAGCGTGGCGAAGAGGGAGGCGGTGACCTCCCAGGTGCGGGTGACCGGATTGGTGACCATGGGACCGACGGTCAACCGCTCGGTCTGCGCCAGGATCTGACTGTAGATCACGAACGGCTCCTGCCACAGCACGCAGGAGTCGAAGGTCCAGCCGTGGGTGAAGCCGGCCTGCTCGGCACGGATCATCCGGTCCACCAGCAGCCTGGCGGGCGGGTCGGTCTGGAGGACGAGGCCGATGTCCATGGCACGGCTCCTTGGGTCGAGAGCAGGCTAGATGAGGTACTGGCTGGTGGCGCGGGGCAGGTAGGCCCCGTGCCCGGCACGGCCGAGGTACTCGCCGCGGTCCACGACCGGGGTGCCGCGCGAGAAGACGGTGCGGGAGCGGCCGGCGAGCCGCTTGCCCTCGTAGGCGGAGTAGTCGACGTTCATGTGGTGGGTGGCCGCCGAGGCGACGTAGGAGTCGTGCGGGTCGTAGATGACGACGTCCGCGTCGGCGCCCGGGGCGAGGGTGCCCTTGCGCGGGTACAGGCCGAACATCCGGGCCGGGGTGGCGCAGGCCAGCTCGATCCAGCGGCGGCGGGAGATGTGGCCGTCCACCACGGCCTGGTGCAGCAGGTCCATCCGGTTCTCCACGCCGGGCAGGCCGTTGGGGATCTTCGAGAAGTCGCCGCGGCCCAGCTCCTTCTGGCCGGAGAAGCAGAAGGGGCAGTGGTCGGTGGAGACCACGGACAGGTCGTTGGTGCGCAGCGCCTTCCACAGCGCGGCCTGGTGCTCCTTCGGCCGCAACGGTGTGGAGCAGACGTACTTGGCGCCCTCGAAGTCGGGCTCGGCGAGGTTGTCGGTGGACAGGAACAGGTACTGCGGGCAGGTCTCGCCGAAGACGTTCAGGCCCATGTCCCTGGCCTGGGCGAGCTCGTTGACGGCCTGTTCGGCGCTGACGTGGACGACGTAGAGCGGGGCCCCGGCGACCCGGGCGAGCTGGATGGCGCGGTGGGTGGCCTCGGCCTCCAGGAGTTCCTTGCGGACCTCGCCGTGGTAGCGGGGGTCGGTGCGGCCGGCGGCGAGGGCCTGCTCGACCAGCACGTCGATGGCGATGCCGTTCTCGGCGTGCATCATGATCAGGCCGCCGTTGGAGGCGGAACGCTGCATGGCGCGCAGGATCCGGCCGTCGTCGCTGTAGAAGACGCCGGGGTAGGCCATGAACAGCTTGAAGGAGGTGACGCCCTCCTCCACCAGGACGTCCATCTCCTTGAGGCTGTCCTCGGTGACATCGGACATGATCATGTGGAAGGCGTAGTCGATGGCGCAGTTGCCCTCCGCCTTGGCGTGCCAGGCGTCCAGGCCCTCGCGCAGCGAGGCGCCGACCGACTGGACGGCGAAGTCGACGATCGTCGTGGTGCCGCCGAAGGCGGCGGCCCGGGTGCCGGTCTCGAAGGTGTCGGAGGCGAAGGTGCCGCCGAAGGGCAGCTCCATGTGCGTGTGCGCGTCCACACCGCCCGGGATGACGTAACAGTCCGAGGCGTCGTACTCGGCCTCGGCCGTCCAGGCGTGGGCCGCTTCGCTGCCGGTGGCGGCGATCGCGGCGATCCGCTCGCCCTCGATCAGGACGTCGGCGTGGACCTCGTCGGTCGCCGTGACCACCAGGCCGTTGCGGATGACGGTGCGTGCCGGGCTCACAACTCCCCCTCTCACAACTCTTCTTCGACGGACCACAGTTCCTGCTGCGCCTGGCGCAGCGCCTCGCGCAGCAGCTCGGCGCCCTCGACCGCCTCGTCCTCGGTGAGGGTGAGCGGCGGCGCGATGCGCAGGGTGCTGCCCTGCGGGCCGCCCTTGCCGATCAACAGACCGAGCTCGCGGGCGCGCTCGAGCACCGTGGCGGCGGCGAGGGCGGAGGGCTGGCCGTCCTGGTCGACCAGTTCCACGCCGATCATCAGGCCCTTGCCGCGGATCTCGCGGACCATCGGCAGCTGACGGGCCGTCACGTCCAGCCGCTGGCGCAGGATCCGGCCCATCCGGCGGGCGTTGCCCTGCAGGTCGTGCTCCAGCAGGTAGCGCAGGTTGGCCAGGGCGCCGGCGGTGGTGACCGGGCTGCCGCCGAAGGTGGAGATGGAGTTGGCCCCGAGGCAGTCCATGACCTCGGCGCGGGCCACCACGCCGCCGATGGACAGGCCGTTGCCGAGGCCCTTGGCGAAGGTGAGCAGGTCGGGCGGGCCGCTCTGGCCGTGCGCCTCCCAGCCCCAGAAGTGGTCGCCGGTGCGGCCCCAGCCGGTCTGCACCTCGTCGCTGATCCAGAGGATGCCGAGGCGGTCCAGCACCTGCCGCTTGAAGGCGGCGAAGAGCCCGTCCGGGCCGTGGGTGAAGCCGCCGACGCCCTGGACCGGCTCGGCGATCAGCGCCGCGACCGGGCCGCCGACCTGGGCGAGCATGTCCTCCAGATCGGCCACGCAGGCGTCGATGAAGGCGCGGTCGCCGAGATGGGCGAAGGGGCCGGACGTGCGGACCGAGCCGTGGACGTAGAGCGTCTGCAGCGGCGAGAGGCTGGTGGGCGACCAGGAGCTGTTGCCGGTGATGCCGATGGTGCTGAACGAGCGGCCGTGGTAGCTGTTGCGCATGGCCAGCACCTGGTTGGACCGGCGGTAACTGGTCGCCAGCAGCAGCGCCGCGTCGTTGGCCTCCGTGCCGGAGGTGGTGAAGAAGACCTTGGCGTCGGGGATGCCGGAGAGCATCGCGATCTGCTCGGCCAACTCGACCATGGGGGTGGACAGGTAGAGCGTGGAACTGTGCAGCAGGCGCCCCGCCTGCTCGGAGACCGCCTTGGTGACCTCGGGCAGCGCGTGGGCGGTCATGGTGGTCAGGATGCCTCCGAAGAAGTCCAGGTAGCGCACCCCGTCGGAGTCCCAGACGTGGCGTCCCTCGCCGTGGGTGAGCTCGATCGGGTCGGCGTAGTACAGGGCGAGCCAGGCGGGGGTGACCGCGCGGTGGCGGGCGATCAGCGGCACCGGCTCGTCGAGCGGGGTGGGCAGCGGCTCTTGCGTGGTCATGGAGCTCAGGCCTCCGTGAGGGGTCCGTAGGCGTCGGGACGGCGGTCGCGGTAGAAGGCCCACTGCTGACGCACCTGCTCGATCAGGCCGAAGTCCAGGTCCCGGACGACGAGTTCCTCCTCCTTGTCGGAGGCGACGTCGCCTACGAACTGGCCGCGCGGGTCCACGAAGTAGCTGGTGCCGTAGAAGTCGTTGTCCCCGTACTCCTCGACGCCCACCCGGTTGATGGCGGCGATGAAGTACTCGTTGGCGACGGCGGCGGCCGGCTGCTCGAGCTGCCACAGGTAGGCGGAGAGACTGCGGCTGGTGGCGGAGGGGTTGTAGACCAGCTCGGCTCCGGCCAGGCCGAGCGCGCGCCAGCCCTCGGGGAAGTGGCGGTCGTAGCAGATGTAGACGCCGATCCGCCCGACGGCGGTGTCGAACACCGGCCAGCCGAGGTTGCCGGGCTTGAAGTAGTACTTCTCCCAGAACCCCTTGACCTGCGGGATGTGGTGCTTGCGGTACTTGCCCAGGTAGCTGCCGTCCGCGTCGATGACAGCGGCGGTGTTGTAGTAGAAGCCGGCCTTCTCGACCTCGTAGACCGGTACGACCATCACCATGTTCAGCTCGGCGGCCAGCGCCTGGAAGCGGCGCACGGTGGGCCCGTCCGGGACCGGCTCGGCCCAGCGGTAGTGCTCCGGCTCCTGCACCTGGCAGAAGTAGGGCGCGTTGAACACCTCCTGGAAGCCGATCACCTGGGCGCCCTGCGCCGCGGCCTCGCGGGCGTAGTGCTCGTGCAGGTCGACCATGGACGCGGTGTCGCCGGTCCACTTCGTCTGGACCAGCGCGGCCCGGACGATGCGCCGGGCGCCCGACGGCGTCTGGGCGGAACTGGCCTGAGCAGCATCGGACATGACGGAACCTCACCTTCAACGGCGTGTTCTACGTGCGTAGAATCATGGTGCGAGGCGGCGTTGCTGGCAATACTTCGCGCGTAAAGCCCGGGGGGTCGGTTGTGTTTCCGGAGGGCGCGTTCCGATTGCGCCTTCCGATCTCGGGACCATACCCATCCGCACGCCAGATCATGGGCGGCACGCGCGGGGCCGATCGGGTCACTTTCGGATGAAGCGGACCCCGGCCGAGCGCGGGTCCGGCCCGACCCTGCGGCGCGCGGGGCGCGGGCCCCGGCGGAGACGGCGGCCTGCGGCGCAAGGCCCCCGGCGGAGACGGCCCTCCCCGAGGCGCGGGCCCAGCTCCCAGCAGAGACGGACGGCCCACACCACGCCGGCCCGGGCGGACGGGTCTCGGCGGTGGGCCGGACCCTGCGGTCAGCGGGGTCGGCGGAAGGCGGGGCCGGCGGTGGGCGGGGCCGGTGGTCGGCGCTGGGTCAGTCGCGGGCGCCGCGTCGCGGGACCGGCTCCACGATCTGCGCGTGGGCTCGTTCCCGCAGGTCGCGCAGGATGGCCGCCGGGGCGCCGAGACCGTCGAGGCGCAGCCGGGCGGATTCGACCCGGGAGTCGGGGCAGTTGGGAAACGCCAGGTGGAGCGACTCGTGCAGCATCCACAGGTGGTAGGTGAGCAGCCGCTCCGCATGCTCGCGCAGGGGCAGGTACTCCGCGGGGAGGGGCATCCGCTCCAGCTCCGCCAGCAGGCGGTGGTAACGGCCGGTCAGTTCGGTCGCCCGCTGGGCGACTTGCCCCGGCACCTCGCCCGGCAGGCCGCAGGCCAGGACCAGGTCGTCCGCGGCCGGCTGCAGGGCGACGGCCTCGTCGAGCAGCGCGGCCAGGGAGACGGCGTGCAGCACCGGATCGAGCTCCGGTTCCGGGGACACGGGCCGGGGCAGCAAGCCGCTGGCCCAGGCGCGGAGCCGGGCGGTGCGACGGCGGGATGAGGACATGGCGCCTCCTGGACGCGCACCTCGGGGGTGCCCCTCCAGTCTTCCCCCGAAGCGCTCCGGATAGGCGTCGTCGACGCGCCGTGACGCAGGATCAGGCGTGGAGGGCGCGCGCCGGGCGCCCGGCGCGTGGCTCGGCCGCGCGTCCCGACAGTCCTGCGGCCACCGCTCCGGCCGACCGGTCAGCCCACCCGCTCCGCAGGGTCGCGCCTCGGCGGCGACCGGTCCCGGTTCGTGGTCCGCGCACGGGTGGGCGGGGCCGACGCGGACGACGCGGACGCGGCTGAACTGTGCTGCTGCTACGCGCCGGTAACAACCTCTAGCCAGGGGAGTTGTCGTGGCCGTAACCTCCCTGCCATGCCGAACCTGCCCGATGCCGTGCTGTGGTCGATACCCGCGTTCATCCTGCTGGCCGTCCTCGAGATGGTCTCCTTCCGGCTCCATCCGGACGAGGACGAGCAGGGCTACAGCGTCAAGGACACCGCCACCAGCCTGAGCATGGGGCTCGGCAGCCTCGGCACCAACCTGCTCTGGAAGATCCCCACCGTCGCCCTGGCCACGCTGGTCTACGAGTTGACCCCGCTGCGGGTGCCGGTGCACTGGCTGACGACCGTGCCGCTGATGCTGCTCGGGCAGGACCTCTGCTACTACTGGTCGCACCGGAGCACCCACCGGGTCCGGCTGCTCTGGGCGCAGCATGTGGTGCACCACTCCAGCCGCCACTACAACCTTTCCACGGCCCTGCGCCAGCCCTGGACCGACCTGACCTTCGGCGTCTTCTACCTGCCGCTGGTCGTGCTCGGCGTCTCCCCGGCGGCCGTGGCCTTCTGCTCGTCGGTGAACCTGGTCTACCAGTTCTGGATCCACACCGAGCGGATCGACAAGCTCTGGGCCCCGATCGAACTGGTCCTCAACACGCCCTCGCACCACCGGGTCCACCACGCCTCGCAGGGCGGCTACCTGGACCGCAACTTCGGCGGCATCCTCATCGTCTGGGACCGTCTGTTCCGGACCTTCACCCCGGAGACCGAGCGGCCGGTCTACGGGCTGACGAAGAACATCTACACGTTCAACCCGCTGCGTGTGGCCACCCACGAGTACGCGGCGATCGGCCGCGACCTCGCGGGCGCGAAGACCTGGCGCGAGCGCCTCGGCTATCTCTTCCGCGCCCCCGGCTGGCGGCCGGTGTGAGCAGCCCCGCGACCGGCGTTCTGACGCGCCCTCAGTTCCGTCTCCAGTTCTTCGTCTTTCTGGCCGCCGCCCACCTGCTGACCGTGGCCGTCGACGACCGGTTCCCGGCCGCGGTGACGAAGGCCCTGCTCATGCCGGCCCTGGCCTGGCTGGTCGCCCCGCGCGCGCCCCGGCTGCTCCTGGCCGCGCTGCTGGCGTCCTGCCTCGGTGACGTGATGCTGCTGTTCTCCGGGACGTCCTTCCTCGTCGGCATGGGCGGCTTCGCCGCCGCGCACGTCTGCTACATCACCCTGTTCCGGCGGATCGGCGGTCGCCGCAACCGGTGGGCGTGGCTCTACCTGCCGCTGTGGGCCGCCCTGATCGTCTCGCTGTGGCCGGGGCTCGACCCGGCCATGCGGGTGCCGGTGGCCAGCTACAGCCTGCTGCTCACCGGCATGGCCGCGACCAGCGCCAGGGTGTCCCGCCGCACGGCGCTCGGCGGCGGGCTCTTCCTGCTCTCGGACACGCTGATCGCGACGGGTCTGGCCGACTCGCCGCAACTGCCGCTGGCCCACTTCTGGGTGATGCTGACGTACATCGTCGGCCAGTTCCTCATCGCGACCGGGGTGACGGCCGGTCAGGACGCCCACGCCCGGCAGCCCGGCGCTCAGGACTCCAGCGCTCGGGACTTCGGCGCTCAGGACTCCAACGCGAGGTCCACGACGACCGGGGCGTGATCCGAGGTGCCCTTGCCCTTGCGCGCCTCACGGTCCACGAAGGAATCCGAAACCGCCTCCACGAAGGGCTTGTTGGCATACACGAGGTCGATCCGCATGCCGCGGTTCTTCGGGAAGCAAAGCTGGCGGTAGTCCCAGTAGGTGTACGGGGTGTCGTACTTGAGAGCCCGGGGCACCACGTCCTCCAGGCCGACCGCGCGCAGGTCGGCCAGGGCGGCGCGCTCGGGGGCGGTGACGTGGGTCAGGCCCTCGAACTCGCCGATGTCCCAGACGTCGGCGACCTCGTCGGTCGGGATGATGTTGTAGTCGCCGAGGACGGCGAAGGGGCGGATCGCCGCCGCATCGTCCACCACCGCGTCCCGCAGTGCCTCCAGCCACTTCAACTTGTAGGCGTAGTGCGGGTGTCCGACCTCGCGGCCGTTGGGCACGTAGACCGACCAGACCCGGACCGGGCCGCAGGTGGCGGCGATGGCGCGGGGCTCGACGACCGGCTCGGCGGCGATCAGCGCCTCGTCCACGGCCTCGGCCGCGTCACCGGCGTACCCGGGCTGGCCGGGCAGGCCGCGCACGACGTCGGCGATCCCGAGCTTCGAAAGGATCGCCACGCCGTTCCACCGCCCGGTGCCGTGCGCGGCGGCCTCGTAGCCGAGCTCCCGCACCTCGGCGTAGGGGAAGGAGTCGGTGCTGCACTTGAGCTCCTGCAGGCAGACCACGTCCGGCTGGGCGGAGGCGAGCCATTCGAGCAGCTTGGGCAGCCGCGCGTTGATCGAGTTGATGTTCCAGGTGGCGATGCGGACGGTCATGCGCCCCAAACTACCGCCCGCCACCGACAAACCCGCCGGAACAGCCGCGCCCAGGCCGTGGACCCCTACCCGCCGACCCCGACCACGACCGCGGCCGCGCCGCCGCCCCGGCGGACCGGTTCGGCCGCCGCCTGGTACAGGCCGCCGGGCAGCGCCTGGATGCCGGTGGCCGCGCCGATCTCCGGGTTCAGCTTGAACGTCTCGCCGACCGCGCTCAGCGCCTGCTGGTCCGCACTCCCCAGGAAGGCCGGCTCTGCCTCGGTGGCGGCCGCGTTGCGCTGGCTCAGCCGGGGCGTGGCGATCGCCTGCTCCAGCGTCAGCCCCCGGTCCACGTGCTCGGTGAGCACCTGCAGCACGGTCGTGATGATGGTGGCCCCGCCCGGAGAGCCGAGCGCGAAGTCGAAGCGGCCGTCCTTCAGCACGATGGTCGGCGAGATGGACGAGCGCGGACGCTTGCCCGCCGCAGGCAGGTTGGGGTCCGGGACGCCCGCGACGAGCGGGGTGAAGTCGAAGTCCGTCAACTCGTTGTTGAGCAGGAACCCGCGCCCGGGGACGGTCATCGCGCTGCCGCCGGTCTGCTCGATGGTCAGCGTGTAGGAGACGACGTTGCCCGAGCGGTCGGCGACGGTGAGGTGGGTGGTGTTGGTCCCCTCGTAGCCGGTGGGCGCGGGCGCCCCGGCTGCGCTGCAGCCGCCGCCCGGGTGGGTCGGGTCGCCGGGGGCGAGCGGGCTGGCGAGCGACGATCCGGGCTGGATCAGGCAGGCCCGGGAGGCCGCGTAGGACGGGGAGAGCAGACCGGCGGTCGGTACCTGCTCGAAGGCCGGGTCGCCCACCCAGCGGTTGCGGTCGGCGAAGGCGATCCGGCTGGCCTCCAGGTAGTCGTGCAGGTACGCGGCGTTGGAGGCGTGGGCCGGGTCGAGGCGGAAGGTGTCCAGGATGTCGAGCGCCTCGCCGACGGTCGTCCCGCCGCTGGAGGAGGGGGCGATGCTGTAGACGTCCAGGCCCCGGTAGTCCACGTGCGTCGGTGCCTGCTCCTTGACCCGGTAGGCGGCCAGGTCACGGGTCGTCAGTCGGCCGGGACGGGCGTTCCAGCCGGAGGCCGGGTCCACCTGCGGGTGCTGGACGAGCTGGGTCAGCTCGCGTCCCAGCTGCCCGTTGTAGAGGAAGTCCGTTCCCTGCCGCCCGAGTTGGCGGTAGGTCGCGGCCAGGTCGGGGTTGCGCAGCACGCTCCCGACGGCGGGCGGCTGCCCGCCCGGGAGGAAGAGGGCGGCGGTCGCCGGGAAGGCCGCGAAGCGGGCGGCGTTGGCGGCCGTCTGGTCGTGGAAGGTCTGGTCGACGACGAAGCCGCGGTCGGCGAGCCGCTCGGCGGGCCGGAGCGCGCCGGCCAGCGACCAGGTGCCCCACTTCCGCAGCGCCGTGGCCCAGGTCTGCGCGGTGCCCGGGGTGCCGACCGACAGCCCGCTGCTCACCGCGTCGGCGAAGGCCAGCGGCTTGCCGTTCTCCAGGAACAGGTTCTGATCGGCCGTCAGCGGTGCCGTCTCCCGGCCGTCCAGCGTGTGCACGGTGCGGGTGCGGGCGTCGTAGTAGACGAAGTACCCGCCGCCGCCGATGCCGGAGGAGTAGGGCTCGGTCACGCCCAGCGCGGCGGCCGTGGCCACCGCGGCGTCCACGGCGTTGCCCCCGTGGCGCAGGACGTCGATGCCGATGTCCGTCGCGTCGGCGTCGACGCTCGCGACGGCCCCGCCGTACCCGGTGGCCTCGGCGGTCTTCGGCGTCGGCGCCCGGTCGGGCGCGAGCGCCGTGGCCGGGCCGGACGGCGCGAAGGCCGTGCCCAGCAGCGCTCCCGTTGCGATGAGCAGTGGTACCAGTCGTCCGCGCGCGAGTTGCACGAAGCTGCCCCTCCCTGTCATGCCCCCTCAGACGGTCGTGTGCGCAGCAGTCTCCCGGCCGGACGGCCCGGCCACAAGAAGGCGTCGCAACGGCGCGCCGCTTCGCCAGATGGGGTGAAGGGGGCGGGGCGGTGGAGATCGCCCGGCGGCGATCCGCGATGATGGGCGCGGCACAGGCAGCACGAGAACAGAAGGTGATCCCGATGGAGCAGCTCGCGGGAGGCCCTCCCGCCTGGCACTGGTCCCTCGTCGTGACGAACTGGACGCTGGAGCCGGTCGTGCTGGCGCTCTGCGTGCTGGCCGCCGTCGGCTACGCGTTCGGGCTGCGCCGCGTGCACGCGCAGGGCGTGCGCTGGCCGCTGGGGCGGACCTCGGCGTGGTTCGGCGGCCTGGCCCTGTGGCTGTGGGTGACCTCGTCCGGCGTGGGGGTCTACGAGCGGATCCTGTTCACCGACCGGGCCGGGCAGGTCATCGTCCTGCTGATGCTGGTCCCGCTGCTGCTCGCGCTCGGCGCCCCGGTGTCGCTGCTCGCCGACGGCCTGCCGCCCGCGGGCCGCGCCCGGCTGGAGCGCGTGCTGCGGTCCGCGCCCTCGCGGGTGCTGATGTTCCCGGCGGTCTCCACCGCCCTGCTGATGCTGCCGCCGTGGATCCTCTACTTCACCGGCGTCTACCAGCGCACGCTCACCAGCGACGCCTGGAACACCGGCCTGCACGTGGTCCTGGTGCTGCTCGGGCTGGCGTACTTCTGGCCGCGTCTGCAGATCGACCCGGTCGCGCACGAGTACCCGCAACTGGTCGCGGTCTTCATCACCATGGCCGAGGTGATCTTCGACGCGGGCCTCGGCATCCTGCTGGTCTACGGCCACAACACGATCGCCGAGCACTACTACACCGCCCTCGGCCGCGACTGGGGCCCCTCGGTCCGTCAGGACCAGGTCTGGGGCGGCTGCGTGCTCTGGGCGCTGGGCGACATGGCCGGCCTGCCCTTCCTGATCGCGCTGGTGCGCCGGTGGATGGTCAAGGGCCGCGCGGAGACGGCGGCGGTGGACGCGGCCATCGACGCCCAGATCGCGGAGCAGCGCGCCGCCCGGACCGCGGCCCGCGCCACGGCCCCGGCGGGAACGACACCGCAGGCGGCCGAGGACGAGGACGCGGAGACGCTGCGGCCCTGGTGGCTCGACGACCCACGGATCGCCCACCGCTTCACGGACCAGGGCTCCGACTGACGTCCTGACGATCTCCGGCGCGGCCTACCCGCGGCCGTAGCGGTCCTCGGCGCGCCAGAACCAGACGTATCCGCCGCAGCCCAGCAGCAGCGCCCAGCCGAGGGCCAACGGCCAGGCATGCGGCGGGAGTTGGGGCGTGGAGCGGATCAGCGCCCAGCGGACCAGCGAGATGTAGACGAGCGCGGGGTTGGCCTGGAGCGCCGCCTGGACCCAGCCGGGCGTGGACTTGGTGAGGGCGTCGACGCTCCAGAAGACGCCCGAGGTGTACATCCAGGTGCGGATGACGAAGGGCATCAGCTGCGCCAGGTCGGTGGTCCGCGCGCCGAGGCGGGCCATGACCAGCGCCAGCCCGCCGTTGAACAGCGTCTGCAGCCCCAGCGCGGGCAGGCACAGCAGCCAGTACCAGCTGATCGGCTCGCCGGTGCACAGCACGATGACGACGAGCACCAGCATCGCGATCGCCAGCTGCTGGAGCTGGATCAGCGTCCCGGCGATGGGCAGGCAGGCGCGGGGGAAGTGCAGGGCCCGGATCAGCGTCAGGTTGTCGGCGATGGCGCGGGTGCCGCTGAGCACCGCGCTCTGGGTGAACTGGAAGACGAAGACGCCGGTGCACAGGTAGGCGATGAAGTTCGGGATGCCCCGGTTCGTGCCCAGCAGCAGGCCGAAGACCAGGTAGTAGACCAGCGCGTTCAGCAGCGGCGTGACCACCTGCCACAGCTGGCCCAGCTTGGCCGTGGTGTAGAGCGCCGTCAGCTTGGCGGTGGCGTAGGCGACGACGAAGTGGCGCCGCGACCACAGCTCCCGGGTGTACGAGGTCAGGGTGGGCCGGCGGCCGGTGATGTCGAGCCCGTGGGCCGCGGCCAGCTGAGCAGGCGTCAGTTCCGCGGTGGCGCCTGCCACCGAGGCCGCACTGCCCGGCTGCTCGGTCACCGTTCGAAGGTCTCACGGATCGGGCAGCCGGGCAGCGGGAACACGCCCGGGCGGGGTGACGGCTCGTCAGGACGGCGCCGGGCCCCGGTCAGATCACCGGGGGCCGACCGAGGCGGGTCATCCGCCACACCGTGCGCCAGCGCATCGGGCGGCGCTCCCCCGCCGGCTCGCGCCAGCCGGCGCGGAAGCCGGAGAGCCAGGCCTCCAGCGCCTCCTTGGAGGGGCGGCGGGCCAGCGTGAGCAGGAACCAGACGCCCAGGTAGACCGGGACCAGCAGCGCGGGCAGGTTGCGCCGGGCCAGCCAGACCCGGTTGCGGGCCACGTTGTGGTGGTAGGTCGCGTGCCGGCTCGGCTCGGTGCGGGGGTGGCGCAGGACCACGTCCGGCGCGTACCGGATGTCCCAGCCCGCGTCCAGCGCGCGCCAGGCCAGGTCGGTCTCCTCGTGGGCGTAGAAGAACTCGCCCGGCAGCTGGCCGGCCTGCTCGAACACGGCGGTGCGGACGGCGCTGGCGCCGCCGAGGAAGGTGGTCACCTTCGAGCCGCGCAGCGGGTCGGAGGCCCGCAGCCGCGGCACGTGGCGGCGCTGCGACTCGCCCTCCTCGTCGACGATGCGGAAGCTGACGATGCCGAGCCTCGGGTCGGCGGCGAAAAGCTCGCGCAGCCGCTCGCCGCTGTCCTGCAGCGGCAGCAGGCCGTCGTCGTCCAGGAACAGGACCACGTCCACGTCCCGGCCGTTGTGGCCGAAGGCCTCGATGCCGACGTTGCGCCCGCCGGGGATGCCGAGGTTCTCCGGCAGTTGCACGCCCCGGACGCCCTCGGGCAGCGGGGGCAGCGGCGCGCCCTGCGCGACGACCACCGTCTCGATGGCGGGGCCGTGCTGCTTGGCCACCGACTCCAGCAGCTCGCCCAGCTCCTTGGGGCGGGTGCCCATGGTGATCACCACGGCGCCGAGCCGCAGCTCACCGCCGGTACCGGCGCTCATCGCAGCCTGCTGGAGAGCACGATGCTGAGCAGGTGCAGGACGGTCTGCAGCACCGCGATGCCGGCCAGCACCGCCACGGCGAGGCGGGTGAAGAAGAGGTCCCCGTGGGCCAGGTCCGCGATGCCCGCGGCCAGCAGCACCAGCGAGGCCTCGACGCCGCCGATCAGGCGGTGGAACTTGAGCATCGAGGCGAGCTTGCGCGCCCTGGCCACGCCCGAGGAGCGCGGCACGGACGCGGAGTCCTCGACGGCGGTCAGGCCGCGGCGGATGCGGGCCACGTCGACCAGGTCGGTCTCGGCCTTGATCAGGATGGCCCCGAGGGCGGCGACAGTGCCCAGGAAGGCCCAGAGCCAGTTGCGGGAGCCGTCGTGCTGGAACAGGTCGGCCGCGCGCAGACCGCCGCCGACCAGCAGGCAGGCCTCGGACAGGTAGTGGCCCACCCGGTCCAGGTAGACGCCGGTGGTCGAGGTCTGCTTCCGCCAGCGCGCCAACTCGCCGTCGACGCAGTCGAGTCCGAGGTAGACCTGGATCAGCAGCGCGGCGAGGACGGCGCCTCCGATGCCGGGGAGCAGCAGCGCCGCGCCGCCGAGGACGCCGGCGACCATCATCAGCCAGGTCAGCTGGTTGGGCGTGACCGGGGCGTTGATCAGGTGCCGGGTGACCCGGGAGGAGATGCGGCGCATGTACCAGCGCCCGGCCCAGTGCTCGCCGGAGCGGCGGTCGAGCAGCCCCTCGGGGTGGGCGACCGCGCGGAACTCGGCGATGGTGGGCTTGCGAGTGGTCACTGGGCGCTCAGGCGCTGACGTCTTTGACATAGTCGGTGTACGCGTCCCGGATGGCTGTGGGGTCGAGGTCGAGGTGTTCCAGGATGGTGAACCGTCCTGGGCGGGTCTGCGGGGCGAAGTGCACGGCGGCGACGAACTCCTCGTCGCTGAAGCCGAGTTGAGCGGCCGTCACCGGAAGACCGTGCCGCGCCAGCACGCTCGCCGTCTGCCCGGCGAGCTCGCGGTCGCCGCGGAGGAAGGTCGCGAACGCCGCGCCCAGTCCGACCTGCTCGCCGTGCTGGGCGGCGCGGGTGGGGTGCAGGATGTCGAGCGCGTGCGAGATCTCGTGGCAGCCGCCGCTGGCGGGGCGGGAGCTCCCGGCCACGTTCATGGAGATGCCGGTGAGCACCAGCGCCTCCGCGAGCGAGACCAGGAAGTCGTCGTCGTCGACCGTGCCGGGGTGGCGCAGGATGTTCTCGCCCGCGCTGCGGGCCATCGCGGCGGCCAGGCCGTCGACGGCCTCGCCGGTCTCCCGGTTCGAGAGCTCCCAGTCGGCGATGCAGTTGATGTTGGACACGGCGTCACCGATCCCGGCCACGACGTAGCGGCGCGGGGCCTGCTTCACCACGTCCAGGTCGACGACGATGCCGATCGGGCTGGGCACGCCGTAGGAGCCGCGGCCCGCGTCGTTGTCCAGGGTGGCGACCGGCGAGCAGAGGCCGTCGTGGGCCAGGTTGGTGGCCACCGCGACCAGCGGCAGGCCGACGCGCGCGGCGGCGTACTTGGCCGCGTCGATGATCTTCCCGCCGCCGAGGGCGACGATGGCGTCGTAGGTGCCCGCGCGCATCTGGTCGGCGAGCTTGACCGCGCCGTCGATGCTGCCGCCGCCGGTCACCGTGTACCAGTCGGCGCCGGGCAGCTGCGGCTCCAGCCGCGCCCGGAGCGCCGCGCCGGAGCCGGCGCTGACCGCGACGGCCAGCCGTCCGGTGGCGGCGATGCGCTGGTCGGCCAGGACCGCGCCGAGATCGTCGAGCGCTCCTGGGCGGATGTCGACGATCAGCGGCGAGGGCACCAGCCGGGTCAGTACAGGCACGCGATCTCCCGGCCCTTGGCGAGGTCGTCGTGGTTGTCGATCTCGACCCAGGACACCTCGCCGATCGGCGCGGTGTCGACGCGGAAGCCGCGGTCGATCATCTCCTGGTAGCCGTCCTCGTAGTACTTCTGCGGGTCGCGCTCCCACACCGCCCGCAGCGCGTCCGCGAGGGGCTCGGCGGCGGAGGGGTTGATCAGCGTGACGCCGATGTACTCGCCGGAGGCCTCGGCCGGGTCCATCAGCTTGGTGATCCGGCGGGCGCCCTTCTCCGGGTCGACGACCACCTTCATCTCCTCGTCCGCCAGCTTCTTGACGGTGTCGAGGGCCAGCAGCACGCCCGGCTCCCGCCCGGCGGCGGCCATGGCGGCGTTGGCCTCGAGCAGGGTCCGCTCCACGGAGGCGGGGTGGACCGTGTCGCTGTTGGCGAGGATCACGCCCTCCCTGAAGAGGTCGCGGGCGCACCACACGGAGTAGACGTTGTTCCAGGTCTCGGCCTTGGGGTTGTCCACCAGGTGGAGGTTGAGGCCGTACTTCTTCTCCAGCGCGGCGCGGCGCTCGATCACGGCCTCCTTGCGGTAGCCGATGATGATGGCGACGTCGGTGAACCCGATCTCGGCGAAGTTCCGCAACGTGATGTCGAGGATGGTCCGCTCGTCGTCCACCGGCACCAGCGCCTTGGGCAGCGTGTCGGTGTAGGGACGAAGGCGGCTGCCCGCTCCTGCGGCCGGAACCAGGCCGATCATACGTTCACTCCGTGTTTCTGTGCGGTGGGCGCCGGCATTCCCGCGCGTATCCACAGCGATGGTAGGGGACACACGGAACGCGCCCCCAGGTGGATGCCCCTCCGGTTCGTGTGAACGATCATCTTTGCGGACGGCGCCGCCGGGGGACAAGCGCCGTCGCGATTACGGCAGACTGGTCGTCACGCACCCGGTGACCGAACGGAAAGGCAACTGATGCCCACCACCACCGAGATCCTGCTGGAGCTGGTCGACCCGGACGGGCGGACCATCGGCACGGCGGAGAAGCTGTCGGCCCATCAGGGGGAGGGCAGACTGCACCGGGCTTTCTCGGTCTTCCTGTTCGACGCGGAGGGCAGGCTGCTGCTGCAGCAGCGCGCGCTGGGGAAGTACCACTCCCCCGGGGTGTGGTCCAACACGTGCTGCGGGCACCCGTACCCCGCTGAGCCGCCGTTCGTGGCGGCGGCGCGGCGCACGGCGGAGGAGCTGGGGGCCGCCCCGGTCCTGCTGCGCGAGGCGGGGACGGTGACGTACGACCTGCCTGACGAGGCGTCAGGGCTGGTGGAGAAGGAGTTCAACCACCTGTTCGTGGGCATCGCGGACCCGGCCGCCCAGCGGCCGGACCCGGAGGAGGTCGCGGACGTGCGGTTCGTGACGCCGGCGGAACTGAAGGCCCTTCAGGCGGAGAAGCCGTTCTCGGTGTGGTTCACCACGGTGCTGGACGCTTCGCTCCCGACCATCCGCGCCACCTTCCCGACGGCGGGCTGGTAACCCCCCTCCGAGGCGCGGGACGCTCCACGTCGGCGACCTGGCAGGCCCCTCAGGGGCGCGGGCGCTCTGCATGCGAGCAACCCGGCACCTCCCCCGGGCGCGGGGCCGCTGCACGCGAGGAACCCGGCAGGCCGCTCGGCGGCGCGGGACTGCCGACATGTGCGGCTCCGCCGCGTCGGCACGATTGTGCCCAGCAC
>NZ_JBHSQJ010000057.1:0-29898 GCF_042658505.1 Streptacidiphilus monticola
CGTGGCGGCAGCAGTGCTCACAGAGGAAGTCCCTTGCAGGTGTGTTTCAGGCAGGGTGAACGCCCCTGTCAGTGCGGCCGGTTGGCCAGGCTTCGGGCTCAGGGGCGGCGGTGGCGGTGGCGCGTTGAAGCCCTTCGAAGCTGGCATGCGCCATCAGGGCTGTCAAGAGAAAGTTTCCTAGAAACTTCTGTTCATGTTGGCGTAGAGATTTCCTGCGCTGCCTCTTGCATCGCCCGTGAAGCCGCCCTTAACCTCTCGGCAACATTCAAGCGCTTCGAGGGCTCCGCATGAACGGGGCCGCTCGCGCCGTTCCCTCCGCAACGCCGCACACCCGCACGTCGCTCGATACGGATCGTCACCGGCGAAGGGCCGCCCACCATGAGCATCGCAATGAACCGCAGAGCCTTCGTGAACGGCGCAGTCGCCGTGGCCGGGGCCGCTGCCCTGTCACCCCTGCTGTCCGCCTGTGGCGGCAGCTCGTCCCGCAGCAAGGGCGGGACCAACTCGAAGAGCGGCCTGAGCGCCGCGCTGCCGGACTATGTGCCGGGACAGGCCGTCAAGCCCGACATCCCCTCGGTGCAGGGAGCGGCAGGCGCGTTCACCGACCCCGCCTTCCTCAGCTACCCGGCCAAGCAGATCACGACGGTGTCCGGCACCCCGGGCAAGGGCGGCAGCTACACCGCGGTCACCCCTCTGTGGGGGACCATCCCGCCGGCCGGCAACTCGTTCTACCAGGCCGTCAACAAGGCGCTGGGCGTGAACCTCACCATCAAGCCGGCCAACGGCGTCACCTACAACACCATCGTCCCGACGATGACCGCCTCCAAGAAGCTGCCTGACTGGGTCCAGCTGCCCACGTGGTGGAACTCGGCGTTCAACCTGGGAGAGCTGGCCGGAACCCAGCTGGCCGACCTGACCCCGTACCTGGCCGGCGACAAGATCAAGAAGTATCCGAACCTCGCCGCCATTCCGACCTTCGCCTGGCAGGTCGGGGCCTGGGAGGACAAGCTCTACGGCATCCCGTGCTTCGCCAGCGGCATGCCCCTGGCGGGCGCCGTCTTCCACCGGGCCGACATCCTGGAGTCGAAGGGCATCACCGCGGACCAGGTCAAGTCCGCCGACGACTACATGAGCCTGGGCAAGGAACTGACCAGCGTCAAGGCCGGCGTGTGGGCCTTCGGCGACGTGTGGACCTACCTGTCCCTCTCCTGGGGACTGCCGCCGGGGTGGACGGTCAGGGACGGAAAGCTGGTCCACGCCTACGAGTTGCCCGAGTTCCTGGAGGCACTCGACTGGCACTACAGGCTCGCCAAGTCCGGCTACATGCACCCCGACGCCCTGGCCGGCGACGTCAACGCCAGTGCCACCCGCTTCTACTCGGGCAAGGAGCTGATCCAGGGCGGCGGAACCGGCGCCTGGACCCTGGCGGACTACCAGTCCGGCACCGCCGCGAACAAGAACTACCGGCGCGGGGCCTTCAACGTCATCGCCGCCGACGGGAAGTCCAATCCGCAGATCTTCCTCGGCGCCGCCACCGGCGTCGTCAGCTACCTCAACGCCAAGCTCTCCCCGGACCAGATCGAGGAGCTGCTGGCGGTCGCCAACTACCTTGCCGCGCCCTACGGTTCGACCGAGTACACGCTGGTCACCTACGGCGTCGAGGGCGTCCACCACACGATGGTGAACGGGCTGCCCACCTACACGGACGAGGGCAAGAAGTACGCCCAGCCCACCACGTACAACTTCCTGGCGTCCGCCCCGCAGGTGATCAGCAACCCCGGCGCCGACCAGGTGACCAAGGACTACACCTCCTGGTTCGCCCGCACCGCCCCGCACGTCTACAAGCCGGTGTTCTACGGCATGAACATCACCGTGCCGCAGCGGTACGCCACCGCGGCCGCCGCGCAGTCGGTCGTCGACACCGTCACCGAGGTCAGCCACGGCCTGAAGAAGGTCTCCGACTTCCAGGCCGCCGTGTCCTCCTGGAAGTCCAGCGGCGGCGACCAGTTGAAGAACTGGTACCAGACCGAGGTCCTGGACAAGTACGGCACCGGCCAGTAGCAGACGACGGCAGGCGGTGGGCCGGGTCCCGGCCCGCCGCGGAGCGAGGAGGAACGGTGGCCGGAACGTTCACCACCAAGGCGAAGAAGGTCCGCGGAGCCAGCTCCGGCGGCACCGAACGGGCGGTCGGCGCGACGCCGGACGCCGACGGCCGGGCCCGGCCGGGGACGCGGCCGGGACGCGGCCGGGAGGGCGGACTGACCTGGCGGTTGCGCCTGCGCCGGGACAGGTCGCTGATCCTGATGACCCTGCCGGCCGTCGCGCTGCTGCTGGTCTTCAACTACGCGCCGCTGTTCGGCCTGATCACCGCGTTCGAGTACTACGACCCGCTGGTCGGCGTGCTGCACAGCGACTGGGCCGGGCTCGACCAGTTCCGGATGCTGTTCACCGACCCGCTGTTCTGGGGGGCGCTGCGCAACACCCTCTGGCTGAGCTTCGTGCAGCTGGTGCTGTTCTTCCCGATCCCGATCGCGCTGGCGCTGATGCTGAACTCGGTGATGAGCGAGCGGCTGCGGAACTTCGTCCAGTCAGTCGTCTACCTGCCGCACTTCTTCTCCTGGGTGCTGGCCATCACCATCTTCCAGCAGATGCTCGGCGGCGCCGGCGTGCTCAACCACTTCCTGGCCCAGCACAACCTGGGCAGTTGGGACGTGATGACCAACCCGCACACCTTCGCGCTGCTGGTCACCTCGCAGGCGGTGTGGAAGGAAGCCGGCTGGGGCATCATCGTCTTCCTCGCGGCGCTGTCGGCGATCGACCAGAACCTCTACGAGGCCGCCGCGGTGGACGGTGCGGGCCGGTGGCGCCGGATGTGGCACGTCACCCTGCCCGGCATGCGCGGCGTCATCGTGCTGATGCTCGTGCTGCGGCTGGGCAACGCGCTCACCGTCGGCTTCGAGCAGTTCCTGATCCAGCGCGACGCCGTCGGCCACGACACGGCGGACGTGCTGGACACCTTCTCCTTCTACTACGGCATCGCCACCAACAACTACAGCTACGGCGCGGCCGCCGGACTGTTCAAGAGCGTGATCTCGCTGCTGCTGATCTGGGGCGCCAACAGGGTCGCGCACGCCTTCGGTGAGGACGGGTTGTACCGCAAATGAGCCAGACGCTGACGCACACTCAGACCGCCGTCCCCGCCCTGCGCCCGGACCGCAACAAGGGCCGCCCCGTGTGGGAGGAGAAGCCCGGTGCCGCCGGACAGACGCTCAAGGGCGGCGTGCTCGCCCTTGTTCTCGCCGCAGTCCTGGTGCCGATCTGGATCGTGGTGCTGACCAGCTTCTCCACCAGCGGGGCCATCAACCGCGCGGGCGGCCTGGTGCTGGTCCCCGACGGCCTCACCCTGGACGCCTACCGCGCCGTGCTCCAGGACGGCCCGGTCACCCGGGCCGTCCTGGTGAGCCTGGCGATCACCGCCGTCGGCACGCTGCTGTCGATGGTCGTCTCGGTGCTCTGCGCCTACGGGCTGTCCCGCTCGCGCTCGCTCGGGCACCGCACCATCCTCATGGTGCTGATCGTCACCATGTTCGTCAGCGGTGGACTGATCCCCACGTACCTGGTCGTCACCGGCCTCGGCGGCTACGGCCAGTACTGGTCGCTGATCCTGCCCGGCGCGGTGTCCGTCTTCAACATCCTGGTGCTGCGCGCCTTCTACTCCGGAACGGCGGCCGAGCTCATCGACGCGGCCCGGATGGACGGCTGCAGCGAGTGGCGCATCCTGTGGTCCGTGGTGCTGCCCACGTCGCGGGCGGTCACCGCGGTGATCGCCCTCTTCTACGCGGTCGGTTACTGGAACTCGTTCTTCAACGTGATGCTCTACATGCCGACCGAGAGCGGCAAGTGGCCGCTGCAGTACGTGCTGCTCCAGTACGTCAGCTACGGCCAGTCCATCCCCGGCACCACCAACTCCGGGTTCGGCTCCCTGCACCAGCAGAGTGCGCCGCTGTCCCTGCAGATGGCGGTGGTGGTGCTGACGTTGGTCCCGATCCTGCTCGTCTACCCGTTCATGCAGAAGCACTTCAAGACCGGTGTGCTCACCGGCGCCATCAAGGGCTGACGGCACGTCAGCGACCGGAACGAGAGAGGGAACCACCGGCATGGTGACACTGGCCGAGGTGGCCAAGGCCGCGGGCGTATCGCCCAGCACGGTCAGCTACGTGCTCAGCGGCAAGCGGGCGATCTCCGAGCCCACCCGGGCGCGGGTGGAGCAGGCGATCAGCCTGCTCGGCTACCACCCCCATGCCGGTGCCCGCGCGCTGGCCGGCAAGCGGTCGCACATCATCGCCCTCGTGGTGCCGCTTCACACCGACGTCTACGTCCCGGTGATGATGGAGATCGCCATCTCGGTCACGATGGCGGCCCGTCAGTTCGGTTACGACGTGCTGCTGATCACCAACGACGAGGGCCCGGACGGCGTCCGGCGCGTCGCCCGCAGCGGGCTCGCGGACGGGGTGATCCTGATGGACGTCCAGATGGACGACCCGCGGATCGCCGTGCTGCGCGAGACCGGCACCCACTCCGCGCTGATCGGGCTGCCCCGCGACGCGCGCGGACTGGCCTGCGTCGACCACGACTTCGTCCGCGCCGGACGGCTCGCCGCCGAACATCTCGCCGAACTCGGGCACCGGGAGGTCGCGTTCATCGGCTACCCGGCGGCGGTCTACGAACGCCACGCCGGCTATGCCGAGCGCACCCGGAGCGGATTCGAGGAGGGCGCACGGCAGCTCGGGCTGCGCGCGGTGCACCGGCCCTGCGACGGCACCTACGAATCGGTGGCGGGAGTGTTCACCAGGATCCTCGCGGACCGGCCCGGAACGACCGGCTTCGTGGTGCAGAACGAGGGGGCCATCGGGCCGCTGCTCTCGCTGCTGCGGGCAGCGGGTCGGGTGGTCCCGGAGGACGCCTCGGTGGTCGCGCTGTGCCAGGAGCCGCTCGCCGAGCAGTTCTCGCCCCGGCTCACCGCGGTCAGCGGACCCACCCGCGAACTCGGCACCCGTGCGGTTGAGTTGGTGATGTCACGGCTCAACGGCGACGTCCCGGACGACGTCACGCTGCTGACGCCGGTGCTGAGCCGGAGGGAGAGTTCGGGCCGTGCACCGACGAAGGTGGCCTGAGGCGGCGTCAGCCGCCCGTCCGGTCGGCGGCCGATCCGGGCAGCCGCTCGGCCCGGATCACGCGCGGCGCGGCCCCCAGCTCCCGCCGGCAGGCCTTGTTGAACGCCTGCAGGTCCGGAATGCCGACGGAGGCGGCGACCGCCGGAATGGACAGGGTCGTGGCCTGGAGGAAGTGCCGGGCCCGCGCCATCCGGCGGGCCCGGATCCAGCCCACGACGCTCTGCCCGGTCGACTCCCGGAACAGCCGGGTGAGGTGGTTGTGCGAGACGCCCACAGCACGGGCGACCTGCGGTACGGAGAGCGGCCCGGCCAGCCGCTCCTCGATGAACGCGGTCGCCGCGGTCACCACCGGATGCGCCGGTCGCGCGTGCTCGGCCCCCTCGTCCGGCTCGGACGGTGCGAGCTGCGCGACGCGCCACAGCGCCGCCCACACCTCCGCCGTCGCCCGCGCCGGACGACTCGGCCAGGAGGCGACCGCCTGCCGCAACTGGCCGTCGAGCGCGGCCCGTTCGGAGCCGGTGTGCTGCATGAGCGGCAAGCTGACGGCGGCGCCCTCGGTCGGCAACCGCAGGTGGACGTACAGGTGCTCGGACCGGCCCCGGTAGCGGTAGCGGGACTTGGCCCCCGGGGGGATCAGGCTGACCCGGCCCGGGCGGATCGCGTGGTCGGTTCCGGCCACGTGCAGGTCCGCCTCGTAGTCGTAGAGGTGGAGCTGCCACAGGTCCGGCAGCAGGAACTCGTCCACCTGCCCGGCCGGCCCGTGCACGCCGACGCCGACCGCGGCGAGCACCGGGGGGTCGTCGAGCACGATCCGTACGTTCAGCATGGGCTGTTTTCTACCACGGCGACAGCAGGTGACCCGTCGTCAGGCTGCCATGACCATCGGTTCCATGGTGAGAATAGACCAGTAGTGGATGAGTGCGGGCCACCCGGGCGGGCGGCGTCCGGACCTAGCGTGGCGGGCATGGAGAACACCCCAGTCCTGCTCAGTTCGGTGCAGATGGCGCGCTTCGTGGCGCGCGGTTCGCTGCGGCTCGACGCGGTGGTACCACCGGCGCTGAACGCCGACGCCCTGTCGTTCCTAACGGCCGGCGTACCGGACGTCGACTACGGCACGCCGCTGTCGAAGGCCTACCCGGAGGGCTCGTTTCCCCGACGGCTGCTCGACATTCCCGAGGTGGCAGGAGCGTTGCAGAGCCTCGTCGGCCGGGAGCCCGAGATCGACCACCACGCCGTGCACGTCCGGGAGCCGCACGGCGGGGAGGCGCAGTCCCTGCACGCCGACGCGATCATCGACGTACGATCGGACGCCTTCGACGTCCAGCTGATGTACTACCCGCAGGACGTCACCCTGGAGATGGGCGGGACGCTCAGCGTTCCCGGCAGCCACCTGCGGCGGGTCAACGAGACCGACACCGGCCGCTACCAGAACCTGCTGGGGCAGGACCGGCTGGTCTGCCCTGCGGGAACGGTGGTGTTCGTGCACCACGGCATCTGGCACGGCGGACGGCGCAACGACAGCGACGTCACCCGCTTCATGTTCAAGATCCGCTTCAACCCGACCGTCCGCCAGCGCCTGCTGTGGGACACCTCCGACCTCGAGGACCCCCCGGTCGTCGAGGAACTGCGGACGTGGTTCCCCTGGTACGAGCAGGCGACCGGCCGCCTCGAGGTGTACAACCGGGTCCTGCTGTGGCGGGCGCTCACCGGGGACGACGCCTTCGACATCGACCACTGGGCGACCAGGATCGCCAACCGCCCGCAGGAGGCCGCACGATGACCACCCTGTCCGCGCCCGGCCTCGCCACCGGGACCACCGTCCTGCGCCAGCAGGTCCTCGTCCTCTACCTCTCCGACTCCTCGCTCGACTCCCGCGTCATCGGCTGGTCGCTCTACGACGGGACCGGCCGCACGTCCCCGACGACGGGCGACAGCGACGAAGCCCCGTACCCGAACGGCACCGCCGCCCTGCTCGACGGGTGGCGGCTGTTCCAGGCCGCCCAGTTGCTGCCGCCGTATCCGGGACACGAGTACGACGTCTCCTTCCTCAAGCACGAGTTCCTCTTCGAGAAGCTCCACGAGATCCCGGGCACCGCCAGGTAGCCGCCTCCCGACCGCCGACCGCCACGCCGCACCCAGGAGCCCGTGTGTCCCGCACCGCCCTCTCGTCCGTCACCTCGAACTCGCTCCACCCGGAGGAAACCCCCATGCCGCAGACCGACTTCGGCCTCGACGAACTCGCCGGCTACCGCCCGGCGGCGGACCTCCCGCGCGACTTCGACAGCTTCTGGCAGCACACCCTCGAGGAGGCCCGGGCGCGCGGCGGGGCGGTGAAGGCCGAACGGGTCACCTCCACGTACCGGCTGCGCACCGTCGAGGTGGACGACGTGCGCTTCCCCGGCTGGAACGGCGAACCGGTGGCCGCCTGGCTGCTGCGCCCCCGCGGCGCCGAAGGCCCCCTGCCGGTCGTCGTCACCTACATCGGCTACACCAGCGGCCGGGGCCTGCCGACCGAGCACCTGTTCTGGCCCGCGGCGGGGTACGCCCAACTCGTCGTCGACAGCCGCGGCCAGGGCCACGACACGCCGGACCGCACCCAGGGCGACGGCACGCAGTGGGCCGAGGGCTTCCTGACCCGCGGCATCGACTCGCCGGAGAACCACTACTACCGGCGCCTGATGACCGACTGCGTGCGCGCGGTGGACGCCGTCGCGGAGCTGCCCGGCCTCGACGCCCGGCGGGTGGTGGCGGCGGGCGGCAGCCAGGGCGGCGGGCTGGCCCTGGCCGTCGCCGGGCTCGCCGGGGAGCGAGTCGCGGCCGTCCTCGCCGACGTGCCGTTCCTGTGCCACTACCGCCGCGCGGCGCAGACCGCCGGAGAGGGC
Source organism: Streptacidiphilus monticola (assembly GCF_042658505.1). Lineage (NCBI taxonomy): Bacteria > Bacillati > Actinomycetota > Actinomycetes > Kitasatosporales > Streptomycetaceae > Streptacidiphilus > Streptacidiphilus monticola. The sequence continues at coordinate 8,057 of NZ_JBHSQJ010000057.1, forward strand.
CCCTACCCGGAACTCGCCAAGTACCTGCGCTGGCACAGCCGGCTGCGGGTGGAGCAGACCTTCGCCACCCTCGACTACTTCGACGGCGTCCACTTCGCGCAACGCGCCACCGCACCGGCCCTGTTCAGCGTCGGCCTGATGGACCCCATCTGCCCGCCCGCCACGGTCTACGCCGCCTTCAACCACTACGCCGGTGAGGACCGGACCATGACGGTCTGGCCGTTCGGCGACCACGGCGGCGGCTACGCCGACAACTGGCCCGCACAACTGGCGTGGCTGGCCGACCGGGGCCTGGCGCCCTGACGGTCCGCCGCCCGGTCCACCTGTCCGAACCACCGGAGAAGAAAAGGGAGTTCTGTGTCCTTCAGCATTCGCGCGGGCGGCCTGGAACGCCACACCCCCGGCGAGATCCTCCGCATCGAGCCGTGGGGGCCGCACGCCGTCCGGGTCCGCGCCTCGGCCGGGGTCCTCGATCCCGACGCCCCCGGTGCGCTGGAGACCCCATCGCCCTCGCCGCAGGCCGACCTCCTTCTCTCGGACGACGGGTCCGCCCGGCTGGTCAACGGCCGCCTCGCCGTGGAGGCCGCGGCGGACGGCCGGCTGACGTTCCGTCATGCCCTCGAAGGCCAGGAACTCCTCGCCGACAAGGGCCCGCACGGGCACCACGCCGGCCCGCGGGTCCACGCGGCGGGCGGCCGGACGGAGCAGCTCTTCGAGGCCTACGAGGGCGAACGGCTGCACGGGCTGGGGCAGCACCTGCACGGCCGCCTGAACCAGAAGGGCTGCGTGGTCGACCTCGTCCAGAGCAACACCGTGGCCGCCGTCCCCTTCCTGCACTCCTCGCGAGGCTACGGCCTGCTCTGGAACAACCCCGCCACCGGCCGCGTCGAGCTCGGCGCCGACACCACCCGGTGGACCGCCGACGCGGGCGGCCGCATCGACTACTGGATCACCGCGGGCGGCACTCCCGCCGAGATCCTCGACTCCTACACCCGGGCCACGGGACGCCCACCGCTCCTCCCCGCGTGGGCGTCCGGATTCTGGCAGTCGCGGCTGCGGTACCGCACACAGGAGGAACTCCTGTCGGTGGCACGGCAGTTCAAGGAACGCGGGCTGCCGCTGTCCGTCATCGTCTGCGACTTCTTCCACTGGCCGAGGATGGGCGACTGGCGCTTCGAGGAGAGCGAGTGGCCCGACCCCGCCGCCATGGTCAAGGAGCTGACCGACCTCGGAGTGCGGCTCGCCGTCTCCGTCTGGCCGACCGTCGAACCCGACAGCGACACGCACGACGAACTGCGCGCGGCCGGGCACCTGGTCCGGGACGCCGACGGCGGGCTGCTCACCTTCCCGTGGCCGTCCCGATACGCCGGGGACGCGCTGATCCGCCCGATGGCCTACTACGACGCGACCCACCCCGGGGCGCGCGCCGCGCTGTGGCAGCGGCTGGACGCCAACTACCGTTCGCTGGGCGTCGAGTGCTTCTGGCTGGACGCCTGCGAGCCCGACCTGCCGCGCGACCGCGCCGACCGCGCCGTCTACGCGGCCGGTCCGGCCGCCGAGGTCGCGAACCTCTACCCCCTGCTGCACGCCCGCGCGGTGGCCGACGGCCTGCGCGCGGCCGGGCAGGACCGGCCGCTGTCACTGATCCGCTCCGCGTGGGCGGGCAGCCAGAAGCACGGGGCCCTGCTGTGGTCCGGGGACATCCCCACGACCTTCGACTCCCTGGCCCGCCAGATCCGGGCCGGACTGAACGTCGCGATGAGCGGCGTCCCCTGGTGGAACACCGACATCGGCGGCTTCTTCGGCGGCGACCCCGACGATCCCGGCTACCGTGAGCTGCTCATCCGGTGGTTCCAGTACGGCACCTTCTGCCCGGTCATGCGGCTGCACGGGGACCGGCAGCCGAACTACCCCGCCTTCTCCGCGGACATGACCGGCGGACCGAACGAGGTCTGGTCCTACGGCGAGGAGGCCTACGGCATCCTCCGCGAGCACCTGCTGCTGCGCGAGCGCCTGCGCCCGTACCTCGCGGCGCTGTCCGAGGACGCCCACCGCACCGGCGCGCCGCCGATGCGCCCGCTGTTCTTCGGCTTCCCCGAGGACGAGCGCGCCTGGGACGTGGACGACCAGTTCCTCCTCGGCCCCGACCTGCTGGTGGCCCCCGTGTACGCGCCGGGCGCCAGGGCCCGTGCGGTGTACCTTCCGGCCGGCGCCCGCTGGCTCGACCCCGCCACCGGACTCGTCCGCGAGGGAGGGACGACGCTCGACGCCGACGCCCCCCTGGACCGCATCCCCGTCTTCGTCCGCGAAGGAGCCGAAGTCGCCGGCCAGTTGGGCCGACCGACCGGGGCCCCGAAGCTCCTGCCCGTCACCTGAGGAGGGGCCGCCCGTCCGAGCGTGGGAAATGGGTCGGACCCGCCGGAACCGCTTCTGTAGCATCCACGCGTGCCCTGGATACGACGCCGCGCGCGTAACGACGAGCCGCCTGCCGAGCGGCTGCCCGACCTGGACCTCCTCGCCGTGGTGCGGACGCGACTCGAAGCCTTCGCACCCGGGGTGACCGAGGGCGCCGAGCTCAAGGGCAACTCCCTGCTCAGCCCCAGCGGTTGGGCGATCGGCGTGACGCCGCCCCGGCACGGTGGCGCGCACCACTACGATCTCGTCGCGCTGCCGGACGTCACCGTGCAGCCCGACGTGCCGTGCTTCCTGGACTGCGTCACGATCCGGCCCGGCCAGGTGCAGGGCGCGGTGGACTCGTGGGTGCAGACGGCGGGCGCGTGCCTGCTGGAACTGCTGGACGGCCGCGGGCGCTTCGCGGACCGCGACGGGCCTGCCGACCGCCGCGGCGTGCCCGGATGGCAGGCGATCAGCTCCGGGGTGGTCGGCCTCGGCGTGGATCCGGCCGAGAGCCGGCGGCTGCAGTCCGCGCTCGTGGACGCGAACGTGCTGCACCGCATCGCGGACTCCTTCACGGCGGACCTGGAGTCGCCGTACTTCAACGGGATCAAGGTCTTCTACGGCGGCGCGCCCGGCGCCGTGCAGGCCGAGGTACGGGTCAACGGGGATCGCCACGAAGGGGCTTCGGCCGCGCTCGCGGCCCTGGGCCTGCCTGAGCCGACGGTGTTCACCACCGTCCGGGGCTACGCGCTGCTGCTGCCGGCACCGGACGGCGGCGAGCCGGCTGTGCCGTCCGGGAGCGGGCTGACCCTGGCCGACGGTGCCTGCTGCGACGGCTGCGCCTGCGGTGGCCGACTCGACCCGGAGCACCCCGGCTTCGACCTGGAACTGCCCCACCTGGTCGCCGAGTTGTCGGAGGAGGAGCGCACGCAGCGGGTGCGGGCCGACACCGGAGCGATCATGATTGTGGAGGGCGTGGGCAACTTCCTCAAGGTCCGCCTGCCGATCCGCCTCGACGACGGTCGCACCGTGGTGTACCTGTGCTGGGTCTACCTCCAGGCGCCGGTGATCGACGACCTCGTGCAACGCTTCGAGACCGGCGCGGTCGAGGGCCACCGGTTCGAGGGGCTGCTCTGCAACGCCATCCCGCCGTGGGGCGGCGAACTCCTGCGGGCGCCCGTGGTCCTGGGCGGCCAGCGGATCAAGGCCGACGGCCGCGTCGCCCGCACCGAGGTGCTGGGGTCCAGCCACCCTCTGCTGAGCCGGGTGCTGCAGCAGACCTGGCCCGCCGACCTCGTCCTCGGCGCCGCGACCCCCGCGCGCGGGTGCACTGACCGGGCCGGCCTGTCGGCCGTGGTTGCCTATCGGCGCGCGGATCGCCAGGCCAGGTACTGCTGGCGCACATAGCCGCGCGGGTCGTCGTCGGCGGTGACGCCGTCGTGGTCCGCCAGCCGGCCGGCCCACAGGAGCGCGGCCGCGACGTCCTCTAGGCCGGAGTCGCCGTTGCGCAGCGCGATCCGGTCGGCGGCGGCAGCACGGCGCAGCAGGTACTCGCGCCGGTGACGGGGCGACGTGCTGATCGGGCTGAGGCGCCTGCTCAGTTCGAGGCGGCGCTTCTCCTCCTCGGGCTCGGGGGCGTCGGCGTAGGCGCGTTCGGGTGGGGGGACGGCCCCGGTCGGCGCGTGGCGGGGGAGCGGGGCCGGGAGCGGGGGGAGACCCTGCGCGGCGAGGACGGCGTCGGCGAAGGCGGGCGGCCCGACGGGCAGGCCGCGACGGCCGAACAGGGCGAGCAGTTCGGCGAGTTCGCGCGGTTCGCCGCCGCGGGGCAGCTTGTCGTCCGTGACGGGGAGGCCGGCGAGGAGTGGACCCCAGCGGTGGCCCGGAGGGTCGGCCAGGTGCAGCCGCAGCCTGGCATGACGGGCGTCGGTGTCGGGGTCCTCGCCGAAATCCACCGCGATCCCGCGGACGTCCGACCAGGCGTAGCGGCGCGGCACGAACAGCCGGACCAGGGTGACGCCGTGCTCGTCCGCGCGGAGCCAGAAGGTGCGGGGTACGCCGACGGACAGGACCGCGACCACCACGGCGCCGGCCAGCCAGCACTCGCCCTCGGCCGCTCGGGTCGTGCTGAGGGCCAGCGCGGTGGCGATGCCCAGGACGCAGGCGACGGCGATGACGTCTCCACGCCTCCGAATGCGGGCGAGCCGCAGTGTCGTCATCCCCCGTGCCTTCCCCTGGCCTTGTGCTCTTCGAGCATCCCCGTCGGCGCCCGAGCGGCGCCGGTCACCTGACATGCGATCAGGTGGACCGCCGCTGGCGCAACCCCGCGCAGTCGTGCGCCGGGTACCCGACCGGTGCCGAGGCGGGCGCGCGCGGACCGCCCGTCTCGGCACCGGAGTCGGTACACGGGATCAGACCGCGGTGACGGTCCACTGGAGGTTGGTGCTGCCGTCCCAGGTCCACTGCTTGGTGACCGAGCCGGAGGCCACCTGGCCGCCGCCGTCCAGGACCAGACCGGTGGTGCGGTTGGCGATGGTGTACTGGCCGTTGCCGCGGTCGGTGATCAGCCACTGCTGGTTGTTGCCGCCGTTCCAGGCGGCCTGCAGGGCGGGCGAGCCGTTCGTGGTGGCGCCCCCGCCGTCGGCCACCATGCCGTTGGTGCGGTTGACCAGCCGGTAGTAGCCGTTGCCGAGGTCGACGATCTGCCACTGGAGGTTGGAACTGCCGTTCCAGGTCCACTGCTTGAGGTTGGAGCCGCTGGCGACGTTGCCGCCGCTGTCGAGGACCAGGCCGTCGGTGACGTTGGTGAGCCGCACGTAGGTCGCGGGGTTGAAAGTCACGTGGAGGGAGACGATCGCGTCGTTGTTGCCCCCGGGCCGCAGGTCCGCGTTGTTGGCCGTGAAGGTCCATGCCGTGCCGGTGAAGTTGTCGCCGGAGTACCCGACCAGCTGGTAGCCGGGGGTCAGCTGGAGGGAGGAGATGCTCTTGTTGGCCAGGCCCGCCGCCTGGAGCTGCGCTGCCGTGTAGCTGCCGAGCTTGAGCGGGGCGCTGACGCCGGAGTAGTTGACGTCCTGGAAGACCGTCGCGCCCGCGACGGCCGGCTTCAGGGTGGGGATCTGCCCGGAGAAGGTCAGCTTGAGGGAGTACGCCTGGGCGCTGTAGGGGGCCGCCGAGGGCAGCGGGACGTGCAGGGCCGACGTGTCCTGGGTGGGGGTGCCGAGCGTGATGTAGCTGCCCGCGGTGGCTCCCAGCAGTTCCACCTTGGTCAGCGAGGACACGTCGAAGCGGAACGAGTTGAGCGTGGTGATCGGCAGTGAACTGCCGGGCCAGCCCAGGACGGTTGCGTAGAGTACGGTGCCGTCCTTGCTGCGGGTGAACCGGATGTCCTGCGCGGTTCCCGCCCGGGGGGTGGTGAAGGACCCGCCGCCCATCTTGGTGGGCCCCTCGCCGTAGGCGGTCCAGGCGCGGGTGGCGTAGACGGCCTCGCCGAAGCGTGCCAGGTGGTCGCCGATGCCGAGGAGGATGTCGCGCTGGCCCTGCGGGATGGTGCCGTCGGCCATGGGGGCGATGTTGAGCAGCATGTTGCCGTTCTTGCTCACCCGGTCGATGAGGGAGTGCAGCATCTGCGGGAGGGTGTAGTAGCCGATGCCGACGGTGTAGCACCAGCTGGAGCTGCTGATGCTGTCGTCGGTGAGCCAGTAGGGGCTGGTGATGTCGCCCGGGCCGCCGCGTTCGTAGTCGAAGACCTCGCCCTTGTTGTCGTAGCCGTCCTTGTAGGTGGCGACGACTTCCTTCCCCCACGCGTTGGCCTGGTTGTAGTAGTAGGAAAGGAAGTTGAGCCGCTGGGTCTCGTCGACCTTGGAGAGGTCGAAGTCCTCCCAGAGGATGTCCGGGCGGGCCTGGTCCACGACCTCCTTGAGCTTGTCGTACCAGAGCTGGTTCTCAGCCGTGGTGCCGAGCTGCCCGTAGAGCTTCTGCAGGCTGGTGGTGCTCTGTGCCGGCACGTGGTCGTAGTAGCCGTTGAAGTTGTAGGCGTGGTGCATCGCCACCAGCAGCTTGAGGCCCTTGGCGCGGATCGCGGTGTCGAACAGCTGCAACAGGTTCAGGCGGGGGCCCTTGGCCACCGAGTTCCACTCGTTGACCTTGCTGTCCCACATGGAGAAGCCGTCGTGGTGCTCGGCGACCGGGCCGGCGAACCTGGCTCCGGCGTCCTTGAACAGCTGCGCCCACGCGTCGGGGTCGAAGTTGCCGCCGGCGGAGACGAGCTTGGGTGCGAACTGGACGAAGTTGCCGGCCTTGTCGCGGGCGCCGTCGATGAAGTTGTTGTAGGGCCAGACCGAGGGGTCGCCGTAGGTGGCGATGTGGTGGGTGTTGGCGTTGCTCCCGCTGATGTACATGTTCCGCGGGTACCACTCGCTGTCGTAGGCGGGGACGCTGAAGGCCCCCCAGTGGAAGTAGATGCCGAACTTGGCGTCCTGGAACCACTCCGGGGCCGGGGTGTGCTGGTCCACGGAGCTCCAACTCGGCGTGTACGTCGCCGGGTCGGCGAAGGCGCTGCGCGCGCCCAGGGCGTTCGCCGCCGCGGCTGCGGCGGGGACGCCGACGGCGCTGGACAGGAACTGGCGTCGGTTGATGGGNGATGGGCATGTGCGCCTCGCTTTCGGGGGTGGGTACGAAGGCGGCGGGCCGGCGGCTCCGGATCCGGGCCGCATACATGGGATTGATTTGTAGGGGACCCGCTCGGCGCCTGTCCAGAGTCGTGCATGACATGTTTGCGTTAACTCCTCATTTACCAACCTCTGCCTGCGGATATGTGATTCGTTCGGCCAGGGGTATGGACAAGCTCGGCGGCTGCCACCTATAAACACATCCCATGTCCTAGGTGGGCGTGGGGAGCCGTTCGCAGCAGCGAGACCACGGCCTGGTCCTGGACCCCACCCAGAAGGAGAAGCGATGAGACTCAGAACCGCACTGAGCACCACCCTCGCGGCCCTGTCGGCGCTGACGCTGATGAGCGCCTGCTCCAGCTCGGCCGGATCGACGACGACGTCAGGGGGCAAGCCCCTGGTGGGAGTCGACTACCCGCGCTCCGACACCGACTTCTGGAACTCCTACATCAGGTACACGCCGCAGTACGCCAAGGAACTGGGCCTGGAGCTGAAGACCACCAACTCCCAGAACGACGTGGCCAAGTTGACGTCCAACGTCCAGACCTTCCTCAGCCAGGGCGTCAAGGGCGTGGCGATGGCCCCGCAGGACACCGCGGCCATCGCGCCGACGCTCAGTCAACTGGCCGCGAAGAAGATCCCGGTGGTCACCGTGGACACCCGCCCCGACTCCGGCAGCGTCTACATGGTCGTCCGCGCCGACAACCGCGCGTACGGCGAGAAGGCGTGCCAGTTCCTCGGTGCCAAGCTCGGCGGCAGCGGCAAGGTGGTGATGCTGGAGGGCGGCCTCGACTCCATCAACGGCCGCGACCGTACCGAGGCGTTCAACGACTGCATGAAGCAGAACTTCCCCAAGATCAAGGTCTTCGGTGAGGCCACCAACTGGGACGGCGCCACCGCCGCGCAGAAGCTGCAGACGGACCTCACGGCGAACCCGGACATCAAGGGCGTCTACATGGAGTCCAGCTTCGCCCTGTCCGGCACGCTCCAGGTGCTGAAGCAGAAGGGCCTGCTCGTCGCTCCCACGGACCCCAAGCACGTCTTCGTCGTCTCGAACGACGGCATCCCCGAGGAGCTCAAGGACATCGCCGCCGGGCAGATCGACGCCACCGTCTCCCAGCCCGCCGACCAGTACGCCAAGTACGCCCTCTACTACCTCCAGGCCGCCATCAGCGGGAAGACCTTCGCCCCCGGCAAGACCGACCACGACAGCACCATCATCCAGGTCCGCCCGGGCCTGCTGGAGGACCAGCTCTCGGCCCCGCTGGTCACCGCCGACGGCGGCAGCTACGGCGGCGTCACCAGCGTCAAGAGCACCGACACGTCGCTGTGGGGCAACCACCTCGGCTGAGGGTGCCCGCCGCCGCGCGGGCCGCGGCGCCACATCAGAACCAACTCCACTCAACCACAAGGCGGTTGCGATGAGCGACGGGGACACAGCACACAGCCCCCGGCCCGCTTCGGCCGGCGGCGGGCAGGCATCCAAGGAACCTCCCGTCGTCGAGGCCACGGGCATCACCAAGCGGTTCGGCCCGACGGTCGCCCTCGACGGAGCCCGGATCACCGTGCGGCCGGGCGAGACCCACGCGCTCGTCGGCCGCAACGGCGCCGGGAAGTCCACCCTGGTGTCGGTGCTGACCGGCCTGCAGGCCCCCGACGAGGGAACGGTGGCCTTCGGCGGCCGGCCCGCGCCCCGGCTCGCGGACCGGGACGCCTGGCGGCAGCGGGTGGCCTGCGTCTACCAGAAGTCCACGATCATCCCCGAGTTGACCGTCGCGGAGAACCTCTTCCTCAACCGGCACCACCACGGGTGGGCCGGCCTGATCACCTGGAAGGGGCTGCGCCGCCAGGCGCAGGACCTGTTGACGACCTGGTCGGTGGATGTCGACCCGCAGACGCTCGCGGGTGAACTCTCGGTCGAGCAGCGGCAGTTCGTCGAGATCGCGCGGGCGCTCTCGTTCGGGGCGCGCTTCATCGTCCTCGACGAGCCCACCGCCCAGCTCGACGGATCCGCCATCAACCGCCTGTTCGACCGGATCCGCGACCTGCAACGGCAGGGGGTGACCTTCCTGTTCATCAGCCACCACCTCCAGGAGGTCTACGACATCTGCGACACGGTCACGGTCTTCCGGGACGCCCGGCACATCCTCACCGCGCCCGTGGCGCAACTGCCGCGTCCCGACCTGGTCGCCGCGATGACCGGAGAGGCCGCGGCGGCGGACCGCGCCGAACGCGTCGGGTCGGTCGACGCCGAGGCCCCGTCCGCGCTGCGGGTACGGGAGTTGACCGCCACTGACGGCGCCTACCGGGAGGTGGGCTTCGCGGTCGCCGCCGGCGAGATCGTGGGTCTGGCCGGTGCCGCGGGCAGCGGGCGCACCGAGGTGGCCGAGACCGTCGTCGGACTCCGGGCCGCGGACACCGGCGAGGTGGAGATCGCCGGGAGGCGGCCGCGTCCGGGCAGCGTGCCGGCCGCGCTGGCGTCCGGTGCGGGCTTCGTCCCACAGGACCGGCACCACCAGGGCTACGTGCCGGACATGTCGATCGCGGACAACGCCACACTGTCGGTGCCCGGCCGCCTGGGCCGGTACGGGTTCCTCAGCGGCCGCCGCAGGGACGCCCTCGCCGCCGACATGATCGAGAAGCTGGCGATCAAGACCCCCGGGCCGCACCTGCCGGTGTCCGGACTGTCCGGCGGCAACCAGCAGAAGGTGGTCATGGCCCGGGCACTGGCCGACGACCCGCGGCTGCTGGTCCTGATCAACCCGACCGCCGGGGTGGACGTGCGCTCCAAGGAGTTCCTCCTCGGCAAGGTCGAGGAGACGGCGGCGTCCGGAACCGGAGTGCTCATCGCCTCCGACGAACTCGACGACCTGCGCATGTGCGACCGCGTCCTGGTGATGTTCCAGGGCCGGGTGACCTCGGAGTTCCCCCGCGGCTGGCACGACCACGACCTGGTGGCCGCGATGGAAGGAGTGGACCTCAATGCCTGAAACCATGCCGGAGACCGTCCGCGCGGGGAGCGCCGCGTCCGACACCGCCCCTACCGGCCGGAAGGGCCCGGTGCTGCTGGGCGGGAAGATCCCCCTGGCCCGGCTCCGCGACCTCGCGCTCGTCCCGGCGATCGTGGTCATCGCCGTCGTCGGACAGATCGTCAACCCGGTGTTCCTGCAGACCGACAACCTCATCAACGTGCTGCAGACCATGTCGGAGATGGCGCTGCTGGTGCTGGCCCAGACGATGATCCTGATCGTCAAGAAGATGGACCTGTCCCTGGAGTCCACCATGGGTCTCGCGCCAGGCGTCGCCGCCTGGCTCACCATCGGCAGCGCCGGCCACGGCCTGGGCCTGGTGCCCGGCGCCTGGGCGGTGCCGATCACCCTGGTGACGGGGCTGCTCGTCGGCGCCGTCAACGCCCTGCTGATCATCCGCTTCGGCCTCAACGGGTTCATCGTCACCCTCGGCATGCTGATCGTGCTGCGCGGCATCCTCACCGGCATCTCCGGCGGACAGACCTTCTTCCAACTGCCCGACTCGATGCTGTACCTGGGCACCACCCAGTGGCTGGGGGTGCCCGCCTCGATCTGGATCTGCCTGGCGCTCTTCGCCGTCGCCATCGTCGTCCTCGGGTGGACCAGCTTCGGCCGCTCGCTGTACGCGATCGGCGGCAACATCGACGCGGCGAAGGCCGCGGGCATCCGGACCGACCGGGTGCTGACCATCGTCATCGTCACCGGCAGCGTGCTGGCCGCGCTCGCGGGGCTGCTGCTGTCCGGACGGCTGGCCTCGGTCGCCTCCGCCCAGGGCAACGGCTACATCTTCACGGTCTTCGCCGCCGCCGTCATCGGCGGCATCAGCCTCAACGGCGGCAAGGGCACCATGTTCGGCGCTTTCACCGGCATCCTGCTGCTTTTCATGATCCAGAACGTGCTGACGCTCGCGGGCGTCCCGGCCCAGTGGATCGGCGCCCTCAACGGGCTGATCATCCTGGTCGCTCTGATGATCTCCCGGATCACCGGCGGCAAGGTCCAGAACTGACCCGCCCCGCCCTGCAGGCGGTCGAGCGACCATCCCGCCCCTCATCCATCCCGTCGTCCGCGCGCCCGCGCCCCCCAGGAGCTGCCCCATGCCTTCACCCGGCCACGAGACCGCACGCATCACCGCCCTGGACGTGCTGGACGTCCGCTTCCCGACCTCTGAACACCTCGACGGCTCCGACGCGATGAATCCCGAGCCCGACTACTCGGCCGCGTACGTCGTCCTGCGCACCGACGCCGCCGACGAGCTCGAGGGCCACGCCCTGGCGTTCACCACCGGACGCGGCAACGACGTCCAGGCCGGCGCCATCGAGGCCCTGGCGCCGTTCGTGGTGGGCCGGAGCGTGGAGGAGGTCTGCGGCGACCTCGGCGGCTTCTCCCGCAGGCTGGTGCACGACCCCCAACTGCGTTGGCTGGGACCGGAGAAGGGCGCGATGCACATGGCCACCGGCGCGGTCGTCAACGCCGCCTGGGACCTGGCGGCCAAGCGCGCCGGCAAACCGGTGTGGCGGTTCCTGGGCGAGATGACACCGCAGGAGCTGGTCGCCCAGGTCGACTTCCGCTGGCTGTCCGACGCGTTGACCCCCGAGGAGGCCCTGGACATCCTGGAGCGGGCCGAGCCCGGCCGCCAGGAGCGGATCTCCCGGCTGCTGGAGCGCGGCTACCCCGCCTACACCACCACACCCGGATGGCTCGGCTACTCCGACGAGAAGCTGGCCCGGCTCGCCCGCGAGGCGGTCGCCGACGGCTTCACCCAGATCAAGCTGAAGGTCGGCGCCTCCGTGGAGGACGACGTCCGGCGCATGCGCGTCGCCCGGGAGGCGGTGGGCGACGACGTCCGGATCGCCGTCGACGCGAACCAGCGCTGGGACGTGGCCCCCGCGATCGAGTGGATGCGGCGGCTGGCCCCGTACCACCCCTACTGGATCGAGGAACCCACCTCACCCGACGACATCCTGGGCCACGCGGCCGTGCGCCGGTCGGTGGCCCCGATCAAGGTCGCCACCGGCGAGCACATCGCCAACCGGGTCGTGTTCAAGCAACTGCTGCAGGCCGGCGCGGTGGACATCGTTCAGATCGACGCGGCGCGGGTCGGCGGGATCAACGAGAACATCGCGATCCTGCTGCTGGCGGCCAAGTTCGGGGTGCCGGTCTGCCCGCACGCCGGGGGGGTGGGCCTGTGCGAGATGGTGCAGCACCTGTCGATGTTCGACTACGTCGCCGTCTCCGGCAGCCTCGACGACCGCGTCATCGAGTACGTCGACCACCTCCACGAGCACTTCGCCGACCCGGTGCGGATCGCCGAGGGACACTACCTCGCCCCGACGGCACCCGGCCTCGGCGCCCAGATGCTCCCGGAGTCGCTGAAGGAGTACACGTACCCCGACGGTCCGGTCTGGAGCGCCCGTGCCTGACCACCCGTCACCCGCGCCCACGCCTGCCCTGGTGGACGCCCACCACCACCTGTGGGACCTGAGCGTCCGACCGCAGCCCTGGCTCGACGAACCGGAGCACGCCCCCATCCGCCGTACCTGGACGACCGGCGACCTGCGCGCCGCCGCCACCCGGACGATCCTCGGGCGCAGCCTGACGACCAGCGTGGCGGTGCAGTGCGTGGCCTCGGTGCCCGAGACCGAGGACCTCCTCGCCCTGGCCGGGACGGACCCGCTGATCGGCGCGGTCGTCGGGTGGGTGGACCTGGCCGACCCCGCCGTCGGCGAGGTGCTGGACCGGCTGGGGGAGGGGCCGGGCGGCAGCCGCCTGCGGTCCGTGCGGCATCTCGTCCAGGGGGAGACCGATCCCGCCTGGCTGCAACGGCCCGACGTCGAGCGCGGGTTGACGGCGGTGGCCGATCGGCACCTGGGCTACGACGTCCTGGTCCGGGACCACCAGCTGCCGCAGGCGATCCGGCTGGCCCAGCGCCTGCCGGGACTGCGGCTGGTGCTGGACCATGCGGCCAAGCCGCCCGTCGCCAAGGGCGAACTCGCTGACTGGGCAGATCAGTTGCGCCTGCTCGCGGCCCATCCGCAGGTGTCGTGCAAGGTGTCGGGACTGGTCACCGAAGCCGACTGGCGGCGGTGGACGATCGGCGACATCCGGCCGGTCTGGGACGTCCTGCTGTCCGCCTTCGGCCCAGGGCGGCTGATGTTCGGCTCGGACTGGCCCGTGTGCGCACTCGCCGGCGGCTGGAACCGCTGGGCCACCGCCGTCGAGGAACTCCTGCGCGACCTGTCCGCCGACGACCAGCACGCCGTGCTCGCCGGAACCGCCACCGACTTCTACCGACTGGCCGGGCACAGGGGTTGACCGCCTGTACCACCGACCGGGCTGCCGCATCCCGACAGGGCCACGGCGGGCGAGGCGCCGCTCGCCACCCGACCTCGCCCTGGCGATCACCGCCGGCACCCGCACCCACGCCGACGCGCTGCTGACCGCCGGCGTACGCCGAGAAGGGATCCTCGCCCCACCATGACCGCATCCTCCGCCCTCGCTGTCCGGTACCTCGCCCCCCGCACCCTGGACATGAGCTCCCTGCCCGCTGCGCCGCCGGGCCCCGGAGAGGTCGAGCTGGCGCCCGCCTATGTCGGCATCTGCGGCACCGACCTGCACATCTTTCACGGGCACATGGACGGCCGGGTCACCGCGCCCGCCGTCATCGGGCACGAGATGTCCGGCCGCGTCGTGCGCGTGGGACCCGGCGTCGAAGGCTGGCAGCCCGGCGACGCCGTGACGGTGATGCCGCTGCGCTGGGACGGCACCTGTCCGGCCTGCCTGGCGGGTCATCAGCATGTCTGCCAGCAGCTGGACTTCATGGGCATCGACTCCCCGGGTGCGCTGCAGCAGCGATGGACCGTACCCGCGTCCACGCTCATCCGCCTGCCCGCCGGCCTGCCCCTGGACCGGGCGGCAGTGGTCGAGCCGACCGCGGTGGCGGCGCACGACGTCGGCCGGGCCGACGGCCGGGACGGCGAGCGCGTCGTCGTGGTCGGCGGCGGCCCAGTCGGCATCCTCATCGCGCTGGTCGCCCGGGCCCGCGGCGCGGAGGTCCGCGTCGTGGAGCTGAGCGCGTACCGGCGTGCACTGGCCGGGGACCTGGGGCTGGCCACCTGGGACCCCGCCCGCGACGACGTCCCCGCGCTGGTGCAGGAGTGGACCAGGGGCGCGGGCGCGGACGTTGCCTTCGAGGTGTCGGGCGCGGCCGCGGGCGTCGAGACCGCCGTCGACGTCCTCGCGGTCCGCGGACGGCTGTGCCTGGTCGCCATCCACCCCACGCCACGGGAGGTGAACCTGCACCGCTTCTTCTGGCGCGAACTCACCCTGGTGGGCGCCCGGTTGTACGACCACGACGACTTCACCCGGGCCGTGCGGCTGGTGGCGGACGGCACGGTCCCGGCCGACCTCCTGATCAGCCAGGTCGTGCCCATGGCCAAGGCACAGGCAGCCTTCGAGGCCCTGGAAGCGGGCGGGAACGTCATGAAGGTCCTGGTGCAGTGCGACGAAGCGGACGGCACCGGCAACGACACCACGGAGGCGGACGCATGAACGGCTTCGACCTGACCGGCAAGCTCGCCGTGGTCACCGGTGCCCGGCGCGGCATCGGGCGCGCCATCGCCCGGGCCCTGGCCGAGGCCGGCGCGGACGTCATCGGCGTCAGCGCGCACCTGGACGCGTCCGGCAGCGCCGTGGAGAAGGACGTGACCGGTGCGGGCCGCTCCTTCGAGGCGATCCAGGCCGACCTCGCGGTCCCGGCGGCGGTCCGGGCGCTGGGCGAGGATCTGGCCGGGCGCGAGCGCCCGGTGGACATCCTGGTCAACAACGCGGGCACGATCCGCCGGGCGCCCGCCACCGAACACGCCGACGCGGACTGGGAGTTGGTCCTCCAGGTCAACCTCACCGCGCAGTTCGTCCTGGCTCGTGCGGTGGGTGCGGCCATGGTGGCCCGCGGTCAGGGGAAGATCATCTTCACGGCCTCGCTGCTCAGCTACCAGGGTGGCATCACCGTGCCCGGCTACACCGCCGCCAAGCACGGCATCGCCGGCATCACCAAGGCCCTCGCCAACGAATGGGCGCCGCACGGCGTCAACGTCAACGCCCTCGCGCCGGGATACATCGCCACCGACAACACCCAGGCCCTGCAGGACGATCCGGTCCGCTCCCGCGCCATCCTGGAACGGATCCCCGCGGGACGCTGGGGATCGGCGGACGACCTGGGCGGCGCGGCCGTCTTCCTCGCCTCGGACGCCGCCGCCTACGTCCACGGCACGGTGCTGCCGGTCGACGGCGGGTGGCTGGCCCGATGACGCCGACGTCACCCCGGAGCCCCGGCCACGCCGGGGCCGCAGCCGCCGACCCGACCTGAGGAGTCCCTGTTGCGACGCCGCACCATCCCGCACACGCCGGTGGAACTGACCGAACTGGGCTTCGGCGCCTCGGTGATCGGCAACCTCTACCGCGAGACCTCGGCGGAGGACGCCGCCGCGGCGGTCACCGCCGCCTGGGACGCCGGAATCCGCTACTTCGACACCGCCCCGCACTACGGTCTGGGCCTGTCCGAGCGCCGCCTCGGCGAAGCCCTCGCCGACCGGCCCCGCGACGCCTACGTCGTCTCCTCCAAAGCCGGTCGGCTC
Source organism: Streptacidiphilus monticola (assembly GCF_042658505.1). Classification (NCBI taxonomy): domain Bacteria; kingdom Bacillati; phylum Actinomycetota; class Actinomycetes; order Kitasatosporales; family Streptomycetaceae; genus Streptacidiphilus; species Streptacidiphilus monticola. The sequence continues at coordinate 23,780 of NZ_JBHSQJ010000057.1, forward strand.
CTGGTCCCCAACGAGAGCCCCCGCGGCCGGGACACCGAGGGCTTCGCCGTCCCGGACGAGCTGCGCAGGCAATGGGACTTCAGCCGCGACGGCATCTTGCGTTCGCTCGAGGACACGCTGCGCCGCACCGGTCTGGACCGCCTGGATCTGGTCTACCTGCACGACCCGGACCTCCACTGGGAGCAGGCCGCCGGGGAGGCCATGCCCACCCTGGCGGACCTGCGCGACCAGGGGGTGGTGGGCGCCATCGGCGCGGGCATGAACCAGAGCGCCATGCTCACCCGCTTCCTGCGCGAGACCGCCGCCGACGTGGTCATGCTCGCCGGCCGCTACACACTCCTGGATCAGTCGGCCCTCGACGACGTCCTGCCTGCGGCAGTGGAGTCGGGCAAGGCGGTCGTGGCGGCCGGCGTGTTCAACTCGGGCCTGCTGGCCCGCGATCGGCCTGTCCCCGGCCTGACCTACGACTACGCCGAGGCCCCGGCCGCCCTCGTGGACCGGGCCCGCCGCCTGGCCGAGGTGTGCGAGGCCCATGGGACGACCCTGCCGGCCGCCGCGATCGCGTTCCCGCTCACCTATCCCGCCGTCGTCAACGTCACCCTGGGCATGCGCAGCGCCGACCAGGTGCGGCGGAACGCGGAGTTGTACCGGACGCCGGTCCCTGACGGGCTCTGGGCCGACCTGAGGTCCGAGGGACTGATCCGCGCCGACGCCGCCGACACATGGGATGTCCCTGTTACGCTGCGCCCGAACGACCATCCCGCCCAGCCGGTCCCTCCCGCGGCCGCCCCACGAGGTGTCCACTGATGTCACTCACCGACAAGGCCATCGCGCGCATCCGCGAACTCATCCGCACCGGTGAGCTGCCCCCGGGCTCGAAGCTGCCCCCCGAACAGAAGCTGGCCGCCGACCTGGGCCTGTCCCGCAACCTGATGCGCGAGGCGGTCAAGTCACTGGTCGTCGCCCGGGTCCTGGAGATCAGGCGCGGCGACGGCACCTACGTGACCAGCCTGCAGCCCGGGCTGCTGCTGGAGGGTCTCGGCGGGGCGGTGGAACTGCTCGAGGGCGACTCCGGAGCGCTGCTGGACCTCCTGGAGGTGCGGCGGCTCTTCGAGCCGGTGGCCACCGCCCTCGCGGCGACACGGATCACGGAGGACCGCCTGGCCGAGGTCAAGCAGCACCTGGACGCCATGCGCGAGGCCCGCAACGACGTCGAGCTGCTGAACCGGCACGACGCGGCGTTCCACCGTGCCGTCATCTCGGCCACCGGCAACGAGACCCTGCTCACCCTGCTCGAAGGCATCTCCGGTCGCACGCTGCGTGCCCGGATCTGGCGCGGCATGGTGGACGGCGACGCCTCCGGCCGCACCCTCGCCGAGCACGAGGCCATCTACGCCGCCCTGGCCACCCATGACGCCCCCCTCGCCCAGGCGGCGGCGCTGCTGCACGTCAGCAACACCGAGGGGTGGCTGCGCGACCACCTCGATTCGGGAGCCGGAACCGAGCCGCAGTCCTGACGGCCCGTCAGGCCGCCCTCAAGTCCCGCCGGTGATCCACGGATTGTGTGCGCTAACAACCTTGTGCGCGATGCCTTGACGGTGTCTTGTCGCCTGGACATAGTGATGGCCGTTGCGGTGCCTTGAGATGGTGCGTTCCGCCGTCTCTGTGCACCGCTGTTTCTCGGTCGTGATTGTGAGCGCTAACAAATCCTATTTCGTCCTTCTCCCACCCTCGTGAAGGAGTTCGTTCATGACCGTACGATCCTGGCTGCGCCGCGCCCGGCGGGCGCTCCTGGCGGCGGGCACGACCGCCGTGCTCGCCGCCGCCGTGGTCACCGGCACGGCCGCCACCTCGCACGCAGCCACCCAGGGCCCGTGCGACATCTACGCAGCCGGCGGCACGCCGTGCGTCGCCGCGCACAGCACCACCCGCGCGCTGTTCGCCGCCTACAACGGCCCGCTCTACCAGGTGCAGCGGGCATCCGACAGCGCGTTGCGGGACATCGGGGTGGTCTCGGCCGGAGGTGTCGCCGACGCCGCGGCGCAGGACTCCTTCTGCGCGGGCACCAGCTGCACCATCACCCGCCTGTACGACCAGACCGGCGACGGCAACACCCTGGTCTACCAGGGCCCCGGCGGGACCGGCGGCGCCGACACGGCGGCCACCGCGACCACCGAAGCCGTGAGCGTGGGCGGCCAGAAGGCGTACGCGCTGTACATCAACCCCGGCAACAGCTACTTCGCCTACAACTCCGCCGGAGGCGTGCCCACCGGCAGCTCACCCGAGGGCGAGTACATGATCACCAGCGGCACCCATGCCAACGGCGGCTGCTGCTTCGACTACGGGAACACCGAGACCGACCACCATGCCGACGGCAACGGCGCCATGGACGCGATCAACTTCAGCACCGAATGCTGGTTCGGCGGCTGCAGCGGAACGGGGCCATGGGTGCAGGCGGACATCGAGAACGGCCTGTTCTCCGGTGGCAGCAAGGCATGGAACCCGAACCAAGTCGCCGAGACCAGCCACTTCGTCACCGCGATGTTCAAGAACGACGGCACCACCCAGATGGCGCTCAAGGGTGCCAACAGCCAGTCCGGCAGCCTGACCCAGCTCTACAACGGCGCACTGCCCACCGGATGGAGCCCGATGCACAAGCAGGGCGCCATCATCCTCGGCAGCGGCGGCGACTGCTGCCAGACCAACCACAACGCCAGCGCGGGCACCTTCTACGAGGGCGCCATGGTCAAGGGCTACCCCTCCGACGCCACCGACGCCGCCGTCCAGGCCAACATCACGGCGGCCGGTTACAGCACCACCACCCCGTTCACCCCGGGCGCGAAGGTGTCGCTGCAGGCCACCACCTCCTGCTGCACCGGTGACTACCTCCAGCACGACACCAGCGACGACAAGGTCGTGATCGCGCCGGTGACCTCCGGCAGCTCCGCCACCGTCAAGGGCGACGCCACCTGGATCGTCCGCGCCGGCCTGGCCAACAGCAACTGCGTCTCCTTCGAGTCGGCCAACGCATCCGGCAGCTACCTCAGGCACTACGCCTTCCAGCTGCACCTCCAACCCAACGACGGCACCAGCCAGTTCGCCGCCGACGCCACCTTCTGCCCCAAGGCAGGCAACAGCGGCACGGGCTACTCCTTCCAGTCCTTCAACTACCCGGCCAAGTACATCCGCCACTACAGCCTGACCGGCTACATCGCCAGCGACGGCGGAACCAACGCCTGGGACAACGCCTCCCTGTGGGCCCAGGACACCACCTGGCTCGCCGCCTCCCCCTGGAGCTGACGGACGGCCAGTCCGCCCCGGGTCCGTTCGCCGAGCACGGCTGAGCCGACCGGACCCGGGGCGGACTGGCCGTCATTGCACCGACCCCTCATTGCACCTGATCACCAACCACCCACCCAGTGAACGGAGTTCACGTGAGCAAGCGACCCTGGACACACCGCATCCGGCGCGCCCTGCTGGCCACCGGCACGACCGTCGCGCTCGCCGCCGGCGTGCTCACCGGTACAGCCGCCACCTCCCAGGCCGCGACGCAGGGCCCCTGCGACATCTACGCCTCCGGCGGCACGCCCTGCGTCGCCGCGCACAGCACCACCCGCGCCCTCTACGGCAGCTACAACGGCGCGCTGTACCAGGTGAAGCGGGCCTCCGACGGCACCACCAAGGACATCGGCCTGCTCAGCACCGGCGGTTACGCCGACGCCGCCGCGCAGGACTCCTTCTGCGCCGGCACCAGCTGTGTGATCACCGTCATCTACGACCAGTCCGGCAACGGCAACAACCTCACCCAGGCGCTCAAGGGCTACTGGTCCGGCCCCGCCGCGGGCGGCAACGACAACCTGGCCAACGCGGTCGAGGCCCCGGTCACGGTGGGCGGCCACGAGGCTTACGGCGTCTACATCGCGCCCGGCACCGGCTACCGCAACAACAACACGAAGGGCATCGCGACCGGCGACCAGCCGGAGGGCATGTACGCGGTCCTCGACGGCTCGCACTACAACGGCGGCTGCTGCTTCGACTACGGGAACGCGGAGACCAGCAGCACCGACACCGGCAACGGCCACATGGAGGCCATCTACTTCGGCAACAGCACGGGCTGGGGCTACGGCAGCGGCAAGGGCCCGTGGGTGATGGCGGACCTGGAGAACGGGCTCTTCTCCGGGGTCAACCGCGGACTCAACTCCGGCGACCCGAGCGTCAGCAACCGCTTCCAGACCGCCATCGTCAAGGGCACGGCGAACCTCTGGTCGATCCGCGCCGGCAACGCGCAGTCCGGCGGGCTGTCCACGTACTACAGCGGGGCCCGGCCCAACGTCTCCGGCTACAACCCGATGCACAAGGAGGGCGCGATCATCCTCGGCATCGGCGGCGACAACAGCAACTCCTCGGCCGGCACCTTCTACGAAGGAGTGATGACCTCCGGGTACCCCTCGGACGCGACCGAGAACGCCGTCCAGGCCAACATCACCGCCGTCGGCTACAGCAGCGCCGCCACCGGCACCGGCTCCCTCACTCCGGGCTCCCGGGTCTCCTTGCAGGCTACGACCGCGTGCTGCACCTCGGACTACATCCGTCACGACGACGCCGACTCCAAGGTCGTCATCTCGCCGATCACGTCCGCGAGTTCGGCCGTCGACAAGGCGGACGCCAGCTGGATCGTCCGGGCCGGCCTGGCCGACACCTCGTGCCTGTCGTTCGAGTCCGCCAACAACCCGGGGCAGTTCCTGCGGCACTCCAACTTCGAGCTCTACCTGAACACGGACAACGGCGGAAGCTCGTTCGCGCAGGATGCCACCTTCTGCCCGACCTCGGGCCACAGCGGGCAGGGATTCTCCTTCCAGTCCGTCAATTACCCGACCAAGTATCTGCGGCACTACAACTACACGGTCTACATCGCCGCCAACGGCGGCTCCAACAGCTGGGACAGCAGTACCAGTTGGGCAGCCGACACCAGCTGGCTGGTCGACCAGCCCTGGAGCTGAGCCCGGGAGCGCGACCGCGCGACCACACCCGGCCGCCGGTCGTTCCCGAGCGGGAAGGGCCCAGGACTCCGCCGCAACGCCCGTCCGGCAACGGCGCGCGGCGGGATGTCCCCGGGGACAGGTAACTCCAACCCGTATGTTTCGTCAATGCGTCGAACTAATTTCGGCCTGTGACGGGAGCGGGCCAGGGGGCTGCCGCTGAGCGAAACAGGTGGTGGGGGCGGGGATGGGCCGGATGCAGGCGCCTCGGAGGGCACGGCGGCCCAAGGGGGCGCTGTGCACAGGGACTTGACAGGACGTCAGCGGTGGTTGGACCGTCCCTGTCAACAAGCGCTCCCACAGCCTCCAAGCGGACCGGCATTCGCAGCGGGGCCGATGTTAGCGCTAACAAGTTCATCCCCCACCCATCGCTCCACTGCCTCAGGGAGTTCAGATGAGCAACCCCCGTCCATGGCACCGCCTCTGGCGGTTCTTCCAGGCCGGCACCCTCGCCCGGACCGCGGCTGCCGCCGCGATCGTCCTCGGCGGGACGCTCACCGCCGGGGCGACGGCCTCCACCGGCGTGGCCCAGGCGGCGGCCCAGGGGCCGTGCGACATCTACGCCTCCGGCGGCACGCCGTGTGTCGCCGCGCACAGCACCACCCGCGCCCTCTACGGCAGCTACAACGGGCCGCTCTACCAGGTGCGGCGGGCCTCGGACAACGCGACGGCGAACATCGGGGTGCTCAGCGCGGGCGGCTACGCCGACGCCGCGGCGCAGGACTCGTTCTGCGCCGGCACCAGCTGTGTGATCACCGTCATCTACGACCAGTCCGGCAAGGGCAACAACCTGACGCAGGCGCCCGGCGGCGGGGCGGCCGGCGGCCCGGACAACCTCGCGAACGCCACCGCCGCGCCCGTCACCGTCGGCGGCCACAAGGCCTACGGCGTCTACATCGCACCCGGCACCGGCTACCGCGACGACAACACCTCCGGCATCGCGACCGGCGACCAGCCGGAGGGCATGTACGCGGTCCTCGACGGGACCCACTACAACGGCGGCTGCTGCTTCGACTACGGCAACGCGGAGACCAGCAACAACGACACCGGCAACGGCCACATGGAGGCCATCTACTTCGG